>CAYXCP010000190.1:0-2429 GCA_964463455.1 uncultured Gammaproteobacteria bacterium | reverse complement strand
AGGATATCAATGCTTTTTTCCCTACTAACTCTTCCTACATAGAGAAAGTATGACGCGGGTAATGTCATTGTATGTGCGGGTGTCTGTTTTATTGAAGATTGATCCTGAATGCCGTTACTTATTATGGTTACATCTTTTGCAATACCATTCTGTTGAAGCGCATGTTTCGTATAAATCGATGGCGAAATGACCACATCGGCCTGGTTGTATAACATATTCGAATAGACCCAGCCGATCTTTGTTGCAACATTTTTATTATTAAATTTGAGAATATCCAGATTTACGACTTGCAGGTACTCAGGTTCCATAAAATAGGTGTGGAATGTGCCTACAATAGGTATTTTCTTCATTTTTCCAATCAGTATGCCAGCTAATCCTACTGTTAAAGGGGTATGAAAATGAATGATGTCTGGTTGATCTTCATTCATCAATCGGAGTATCTCCAAAGAAAGTGGTGATGACAACCTGAAATCCGGATAAAAGAGAGCAGGCATCGAGGGGAGAAGTTCGAGCTTTATTTCTGGATAATCCCAGTTTACATGTTTATCGTGGGGTGGATGTGGCGCAAAAATGGTTACACTGTGTCCCTGGTGACTAAGAGCTTTACTTAGATTTACTATTGAAGTCACAACACCATTAAGGGAAGGATAAAAAGTATCGGTAAAATGTGCTACTTTCATAATGTATTCTCCTTATTATAAATCATAGCACAGCATAATATTACTGACGTAGAAAGTATGATTAGTATATAATATGAGCATTGGGCTATAATGAAGCTATAAACTAATTATCACTATGAATAAAATAATACGCTACCTTATTAGTAATCATGTTGTTGCTATAGCTATTCTTACAAGTATCGCAGCTCTCATTCGTCTGATACCTGTGTTACGAGCTGACTTCCCGCTTAACGAAGGAGGGATGTTCTACGTTATGGCTAAAAATATAAGCGATAATCATTATCATATCCCTCTATTTACTACATACAACTTTCAGCAGATTCCTTTTGCATATTCACCTTTGTCTTTCTATCTGATGGCCGGACTGCACGATGTATTTCATATATCGTATATGGATATCCTGCGCTTTGCTCCACTGATCATGTCTTTGTGTGTTGTCCCGATAATCTATTTATTTGCATATGAACTTTCAGCTTCAGTAATATTTTCGTATATTGTGACTTTTTTTTATGTGTTTATGCCTGGCAGTTTTCAGTCGTTTATTGAAGGAGGGGGAATTACTCGTTCACCCGGGTTTCTATGTGCTCTTATTGCCAGTCTATATGCACTAAAAATGTTCCGTAAGTTTTCAGTCACTCACCTACTCATAGCTATAGGGGCGCTGTCGTTGAGTGTTCTATTCCATATAGAATCTGTAACATTTGCCGTATATACCATTATTTCTCTGTTGCTTGTATTTGGGAGAAACAGAAAAGGATTAGGGATATTGTTCATGCTGATTATCGGGTTGATGATCTGCACTTCATGGTGGTGGGGAGTTGTTCTATACAATCATGGTATTACGCCATTTATACACGCATTACGTTCTAATCCCTGGAATGCATTTACACTGCCTCAGCTCATGCTCCTACAGTATGTAATACAACCCAAATTCGACATACTGACGGGGTTTTATGTCATAGGTGTGATACTTTATCTTATAAAGAAAAAGTGGTTTATACCGGTGTGGATCGGTGTTTTACTGATTTGTGCATCGCGTATGATCCCGACCGCAGCTTCAGTACCCCTTGCATTTTTAGCAGCTTATACCGTTACAGAAGGTGTCGCTCCGCTTATTCGGTCCTTATCAAAAAAACAGATATGGATGTATACCGTTTCTGTACTAATCCTGATTAGCATGGTTGTTTCTCTCAGTACTATCTTTATGCACAGATTATCGTGGTTCGATTATGTTTCGCCTGAAGAAAGAGCAGCAATGACCTGGGTGAAAGAGCATACAACCGGTGAATCGACATTTGTTGTTATGACATCTGTACCCGCATTTGGCTGGTTTCTGGATCATACCCTTGAATGGTTCCCCGCTCTTGCTGAACGAACAAGCATAAGTACGGTTCAGGGAGGTGAGTGGTTACCTGATTTTAAAAATAGATTAGATCTTAATAGAGCCCTAAAGCAGTGCAATGATAAATCTGTTTCATGCATTGAGTCTCTTCTATCAGAAAAGCAGATTGATTATTCACATATATACATATCAACGTCTCTACAGACAGAACCTGAGTTAAATACATGCTGTTCTTTGCTTGTATATACGCTTGAGCATGATCAGAACTATATACCTATATATAAGGGAAGGGGAGCGGTTATTTTTGAGCGAAAAAACAGATTACAGTTCAAAAGATACGCAGATAGGGAAATGATCAGATAATCGTAAAGGAAGACGTGTAGTTTTTATATGCGTAATGTTTCGAT
>CAYXCP010000189.1:0-2466 GCA_964463455.1 uncultured Gammaproteobacteria bacterium | reverse complement strand
TGCCGATATCGATTCCTTGTTTTCTCATAACATTAGTCAGGGCTTCACCAGCAACCATAGAAAGTTTCATATACTCAATTGCCTGTTCTGCCGTAAGTTTTGTTCTATCGCTTACGTTTATTTTCGATATTATTTTGATATGTCCACCTTCATCCCGATCCACAAAGACGGTGTTTGGTGTTTCAAGTGTAAAATGTTCAGTTTCATAAATCAGAGTCATAGTAAGGTTATTATACCTAATTGGATATGTGTGGGAGATGTGAGTAAATTACTATAGGTTGAAATTTAGCCTGTTTTTTAGTATAATTTCCTTGATTTTACGTTGTAAAATCACTTATCAGCAAAAGACTCAGAAAGGAGTCAATCAATGGCACGATGCAAACACATCGGAGAGACAGGAAACTTCTGCTCCGACTGCGGGAAACCGCTCAATGCAGAAGGGCGCCGAATGGTGCGAGAGGAGAAGAAAAGCATTGCTTCTAAGTACCACGATGGGTATCGACCCATCGAACGGATCCGCGAAATGGAAGAAATGAAGCGACGTAAACGCCGGTAGTTTCTTTCATAGCCTAAATCTTTAACTGCCATTGTTTGAACGAGACAATAAAGGGAAGGCAAGGCGCCATTTAGGCGTCATGCAGCTTACAACGGTGTCTCGATGTAAAAGAAAGTGAGGTTGCACAGAGAGTGTGACACCGAAGGATAGAGAGCTATCTCTACCGGGCGTGGCTACTTTCTGTTATGACTTTCACTCTTTTATTCGTGAGTCTTTTGCGAGGTCATAGGGTTACTTCCCTATCTGATGAGGCAATCCGCCAGCTGGCGGAGGAAGCCGAAACCTAAAACATTCCATACTCATTTGGTAAAATAGAAATATGTCCGCAATCCAGTTTAGAACAAAACTTATCACCATTAACGGATGGACTATACTCCACTTACCTGAAGAGGCATCAGCTAAATTACCTTCTCGAGGTATGACAATGGTCGCTGGAACGCTAAACGGTGTGCCATTTAAAACAGTGCTCGAGCCGGATGGGAGATATATGTCAGAAGCAAAACCGAGCCACTGGTTTAGAGTAACTGATGAACTCATGAACAAAGCGTCTGTAAAAGCTGGAGATGAGGTAGACGTTTCAATGGAGCCAACGAAAGAATGGATTGAACCCGAAATTCCTGAAGATTTTAAAAAAGCGCTGCATGCTTCCCCGAAAGCAGAAGCTTTGTGGAATGATATATCACCTATTGCCCGTTGGGACTGGACGCGCTGGATTCGCGCTGTCATGACAAATGAAACAAGACAGAAACATATTGAAGTTGTCCTCGATAAACTCAATAAAGGAATGAGGCGACCTTGCTGTTTTAACAGAAGCCTTTGCAGTGAACCACACGTATCAAAAGGCTGGGTACTTCTTGATTAATAATTAGTTACAAAATAGTTACTGTCTTAATCAGTTTGTCATAAACTTCAGTTACTTTTTTCTCACGTGATCCTGTAGAGACAACAAGTAAATATGAGTGGTCTGGAAACACCGTGTCCTTTTGATATCGGTGTCCATCTTCAGTTGGATATCCTCCTTCAATCTGTGTCATGTTTTTGTTGTGTATGAGAACACTCCTTTGTTTAAATGATTTTGGATACATTTGTTTAAAAAAAGCTGTGCGCTCTTCAACTGTTTTTTCACAGGGGAACACTTCACCTGTTTCGTTATTCGTACATTTATTAAGCACTATACGTATATGGCTGTCGCTGTACTTTCCATATTGAATGGGATCAGGTGACACGATAATAAATCCATAGGTATTTACATCATCTCGCAAGTGCCACTCGGCAGGATATCTGAATGATACATGCAGTTTTTCATTACTATACGATTGCCAGTGAGGTATGGCACAGATAAATCCAAAGACACATACACACAGCAAAACAATCTGGATGAATAAAAGCTGCAGCCAAGGGTTATGTTTGTTCATAGATACAGTATACAAAAATATCTTTGTTTTTTAACATATCCTATAGTATAATTAACATATCTATTTACTCGCTGAAAGGAGTAGGTCATGAGACGCACACGGTCAACGGCGGAGCTAATCGTGAATTTCGCTCTGCTTCTTGGGTTGTTGGTAGTCGCGATATGGTGGTTTTCGCATACTGTTCACGATGTCGGGGTGGTCACGGCTAAATGGCAGGAGACTACCACGAGCACGTGCAGTTCGAGCGATAAGAACTGCAGACCCAGCACGACCACCTCGTACTATATCCAACTGGACAACGGAAATGTATACTCGTTCCTATGGGGGACGCGTGACTGGGATCCCGTCCAGGTGAACCATAAAATTCGGCTCACCGCCCACGGCATGTCTCTGCGGTTCTATGGCTGGCGCGTGACCGTGCCGCAGATCCAGAGCGACTACACAGTCGGCCCTCCTGAGTAATAGGATCAGGTGTCTGGGAACAGTTTTCGGAAG
>CAYXCP010000188.1:0-2470 GCA_964463455.1 uncultured Gammaproteobacteria bacterium | reverse complement strand
CCAGATTCGTGCGCGTAAAGCACTTCTGAAAGGAAAAAACTGGAAAGAAGTAAATGATCAGTCGAGAGAAACATTGATGAGTCAGTTTGATAATCAAACTGATCCACACGGAACTATTCGCGCGAGAATTGAACTAGACCAAACCAATACCTCTCTCGCATTCCGGCGACTTGAAAAACGATTCGGAGTTCATTTTATACGTAATAATCGGGCAGGAAATGATGTTGTTATCGGCATGGGACTCAAAGGGATAGAGCTGCTGAAGCGTCGTGCACAATCTCATAGAATGCGTAACACAGAAACTGTTGAACACGACCTGGATGCTATTATGGCACGTACCCTTCCTACTGAAGTTACGGTATATGGACGTGTTGAAGGTGCACCTGCTCAGCAGGAACCCGATCCAGCTCTAACTGAATTACTCCAGAAACTTGAATCTACAACTGGTACAGGTCCAGCAGATGAACACGGTGAAAAAGATATACCTCCTCCTGATAAAGAGACAGATCAATCTCAATCAGAAAAGCCCCCGGCAAAACAAGCTCAAAGAGAGGAAGCATCAGGTACCAATGAGTATTCGGTATTGTATGAAGCTAATTATGGCAAGCTTCCCAAATCCTCAAGCGCTGAAGCATCTGGTGCTGTTGAAGTCGCAATTCAGATGATGGATGAAGGTAATATAGACGAGAGTCTTGAATGGTTCCGTCGCGCGCTGAATCATGATCCTCATGATCTTCAGGCAATGTTTGGTATAGCGGTAATTTCAGAAAATGTCCAGGAACAGATTTCCATGCTTGAACATATCCTAAAAGCACAACCCGCATTTAAAGCCGGGAAGGTATTGCTATCCAACCTTCAATCGGAAACCCCCGAAGCTTCTGCTCCGGCAGCTGCAGAAGAACCGCCTAACCCGAACGCTCCTTATATAGAAATCGCTCAGCTCATGCAGGATCCGACTCCTGATAATCAGCGTAAGGCTAGAGAACTTGCAAAAGCATTAACAACCCAAAATGAAAATGATGCAGAAGCATGGTATTTAAGAGCAGTTCTCATCAGAGGCAAAGATAAAGGTGCGATTGATGTAAAGAAAAGACATTTAAAACGCGCTCTTAGAGCTGACCCCCAGCATCAGGGAGCAAAAGATAAATTGGCAGAACTTACAAAAACAGCGACTACTGCACAAACACCAGAAAGTGCACCCATAACAAGGCATCCTCTCCTGTCTCGCATAGAAGAAGCTAATCTGAATAAATCAGCACAGGAGGTACTAGAGCAGGTAAAAGAATCTACAGACATATCTGACTGGATTGATCGAAGAATAAATAGAGAAATGATACACAGATTGCTGACAAACTCAGATCCAACAGATACTAAGTTAAACGATCTAAGAAGAATTATTGACAACAAAGCTAAAGAATACGCTTTATATATGGAAGAGAGATTTGAATGGCCAGGAACCAAGCATAAAGAAAATTTGAAAATCATTCAGGATATTATGCTATTCGAATTAAGGCAACTGGTAGATCGCTATCGGCAAACTCCTTCTGAGAAACCTGCGGGGCGTGAAGATAAACCCCTAGCACTCACCGAAAGACTGCATGAAGCGGTGTTAAGTCGAGAAAAACTGGTCGTTGTTACTCACAAGATTCAACAGGCTTTTATAGATAATAACGAAGCTGCTATAAACGGATATCTTACCGAAGCTCGAACTATTCTCACCGTTGATGCTACTACTTTGCCTGACTATGATGATCGCCATTTCGACCAAATTCGCGCACAAGGAATAAAAACAATATACTTGCAAATACTAGACTCAGCTATTCAAAACCGAGAACATAAACAACTGCTTATAGATCGTTTAGAACAATATGGCATCCCTGACCTTTTGGCTTCTGTATTACAAGAAGATATGCGAAGATTATCTCCAACACAAGTTACAGAAACAGACTATAATAATCATTCAGCACGTCTTTTTGGAGTCGCTGCAAAGATGGAAGTGATGGAATTACTTCTCAAGATAACCACTCCCAAATACTTGCCTGTTACTCATAATTTGTTCGCAGAGGAAAGCTCATTACGGACGGCACTTGAGCATGTGACGGGTGTTAGTCCGTCTTCCTCAACAGATACTGTGGTTGGAGAATTAGAAGCACAACTTCAGGATACTGCGAAAAAAATAAATTCATTTATTAGGCAATATGAGTCTAAAGCAATCAGTCAAGAAACTACCCTTACCGCAGAAAAGCGGCCTGAGCAACGGGAAGCATCTCTTAAAGAAGTAGAAGAAGCTATCATGAAAAGCAATTTACTCACCGATGATGATATTCAAGAATTGCAACGCAGTGATGATTATCAAAAAGACCTGACATTGTCAGTTAACATAATATACGACCTAATGAAAGAAAAACAACAGCTAGACTTCATAGAAACTAACATTGTGGGCGCATTCAATTTGCTAGAGAGCGTACGC
>CAYXCP010000187.1:0-2477 GCA_964463455.1 uncultured Gammaproteobacteria bacterium | reverse complement strand
ATGCAATCCGTATCGAGGCATGCCCTGAAACGTACCGGTTAACGAAGGGATGATAAAAGAAACCACCATAAATATCCAGTATGAAAATCTGATCTTTCTCCAGCTTACAAGCGATACAATCGTGTAAAGAAGTACAGCCGCAAATTCGAGAAGTGCAATCCCGTAACTCAATCCTTTGTCAGGAGTAAACAAAAATATTTTTATATATCTAAATGCTGTTTGTAATGGAAAAATCATCTGATCCTGTCCCCATTGCTTCATAGAACTGAAAAGCATAAGCCAACTACCGAATGTGACTTGTATGTACACAAGATATGCGATAAATGCAATGAGCGGAAATAAAGACAACAAGGCATAAGGAAGTAACTTCAGCAACTGTTTTTTAGTCGGCAATTTTAACATCAGTTGATCATGGTGAATGATATGGGCGTATGATTCAAAAAACAGAAAGAACATAAGTGCGAGTCCATTTAATCGTGCGAGTGTCGCAAAAAAAGAGCATATCGCTGCCAGCACCATATACTTTTTTCGACCAAAATAAAGTGTAGCGGTTGCAAGTACCAGAAATAAAGAATCGTTATATGCTGCGCCATAATAGTATGCTGTAGGATAAATAAGGATAAACAACAGAAAATGGATGCTGTTTATTTTGTGTTCATCAATCTTAAGGAGTTTGTCGACTATATAGAATGATAGTGCTATGCATATAAGCGATATCAGCTGACCGATAATGATACGCGAAAGTCCCGTGAGAAGAAATAGCATATTCATGATGAGAGGGTATAAGGGAAAAAATCCGAGGTCAGCTTTTACGTAGCCGGTGCGTGCTACTTTAATATAATTTGCGCCATCCAGATTCCCCCATGCAGATACTATTGGAATACGGGAAATGATATTGACATATTCGTTTTGGAATCGTACTGTCGGAACATATAAATTTGATCCGGGTATCGTATTGGTTCCTACAGCGGCAATAGCGAACCGAATGATGGTCCATATTAACAAGATCAGAATAATTTTCTTTATCATATATGTGACGTTTGAGAAGCTCCACGCGGACTCATATATTTCATTTGTATTGCATGAAGTAATCCTTTGAGTGACTCATATGTAAGCTGAAATGCAGAATAGTTTGATCGCCCATATACGCGCCGGTAATGATGGATACCAACTTCTTTAAATGATTTTGTATTTTCTGATAATTTGACGACCATTTCGGGTAATATTGCTGCCCCTGGCTCGGTCAGACGGATGCGCCTAATGAGCTTGGTTCGCATGAGTCTGTAATCGCAGTGGCAGTCGCGGATCGGGAGTTGCAGGAGCCACTTTGAAAGCTTGCGATAGATGCTTCCCAGTATGATTCGGTCAATATTATCCTGTCGCTTCAGCTTATATCCGTTCACAACATCTGCGTTGGTCTGCATTTGTTTTTGTACCAGTTTACGAAGATCGTTTGCATGATATTGTGCATCGCCATCTGTGTAAAACACCCATTCTTTTGTCGCATGTAAGAAGCCGTGTTTAATAACCGCATATCCTTCACGGTTATCACTTTTATTTATGACTACAAGAGAGGGAAATTTCTTTTTCATCTCAAGAATTTTATCCCATGTATGATCGCTTGAATTACCGCCGTATAACGCGATGACCTCGAGATCGCGAGTAAGTTTTTTACCGTACTTGTACGCATCGTGAATCATGCGCTTTACGGTGCCCTCATCGTTATGAAAAGGGAAGAACATCGTCAGTGAAGATAGCTTTTTATCACTCATAGAAATGTGCTAAATATACATGATAACACGTTTTTATTCCCGTGTGGGCAGGAGAAAAAAATACTTACCCCGTAAACTGTTTGATGTTATCGGCGTTGATGAAGAATGTTTCGCCACGTCCTGAAACGATCTGATATGCTGCTTTACGTATGATCTCTTCGATGATGCGCTCGAGACTACGGATACCCGGTTCAAAACCGAGTGGGCGGACGAGAAGTGCCCAGACTGCCTCATCAAATTTTACATTATCGGTAGTAAGACCAAGATTCTTGAGTGCTTTTGGCAGAACATAATTTTTGCCGATGTATATTTTTTCATCATCAGTGTACGAAGGCATCTGTATGACCTCCAGACGGTCAAGGACAGCGGTTGCGACGTTATTGGTATTGTTTGCCGTTGCGACAAACAGTACTTCTGACAGATCAAATGGATAGTCAAGATAATAGTCTGTAAATGTGGCGTTCTGTCCGGGATCAAGGATTTCGAGTAATGAGCCCATGATAGAAGATCGCGCTTCCGGGGTTACGCGGTCAAGCTCATCAAGAAGTATGACCGGATTTTTAGACTGAGCACGACGCAGTGCGCGAATTATTGTTCCTGGTTCTGCATCTGGTGTTACTTGTGGCTGTCCGCGGAGATCATTCGCCGAGGAAAGTCCGCCGAATGGGATGCGTACAAACTGTCTGCCGAGTGTTTCTGCGATCG
>CAYXCP010000186.1:1525-2493 GCA_964463455.1 uncultured Gammaproteobacteria bacterium | reverse complement strand
ACAAAATAAAATATTTACCCTGATAAAAACCTACATCAGGTGATCCGAAATCAGCCAGTTTCTGTGACAAATTTATTGAATGAGATTCATCTATAGATAAAAGTAATGCATAGGGAGCACGTTCATGAGACGATTCAAACGGCTCACCAAGACTGGAAAGATTATTTCCTTCATCTACACCAATATTTCCTTTAACTCCACGAATTGTTCCTGCATATAACCCCGCACAAATTGCCAGGAAAATAAGCACCATAAAGATATGGAGAACTGCTTTAGTGACACCTGCCAGAATATGAAGGGCATTGTTCTTTTTCATTTCATACTCCTTCGAGCTCTTTCTATTGTATAGAAAAATATGCTACATGAGATAGCCACAATTAGAAGATAATAAAATTCGGATGTCATTATGCGTGATCCCACGGCTGAAAATATAAAAGATCCGAGTTTCTCATTTTTCAATACGTTAACGGCAACGACAGTAGGAAATTGAATATGCAGTTTTGCAGCATCTTTGGCAACTGGAATTAACGTAGTCGTCACTGCTCCTAATGAGGATATAACAATGCTGATAGATGCCAGAATAAGAAAGATACTATATAAAACTCTGTTTTTTGCAATTGAAACAACAAATTCAGTAAGAAATAAAGATAAAATAGCAAAAGATGGAATCAAATATCGAGGACCAAACGACGGTCCTCCCCATGGATCACCAAAACTGGCATACAATAGAACATTCAATATAAGGATAGATGAGATAATGAGAGAAATCTGTTTTTGTTTTTTGAGAAATGAAAAATAGCTTACAATACTCAGGAAAAATACTGGGGCGAAATACAACACTCCTCGTTCACGACTGAATAAAAGTACATATATTCCATATGGAATTTTACGGAGGAAAAAGGTATGTGAAAGACCTGTTTTATCCCCGATTGTTTTACTGACTACATTGCCGGATATGTTTGTTACTC
>CAYXCP010000186.1:1108-1506 GCA_964463455.1 uncultured Gammaproteobacteria bacterium | reverse complement strand
TTCCATAGACACTGAGAGGTATCAATGCCAGAAGAGCTATAGCTATAGTACCCCACCGTTCCTGTTTATTTTGTGCAAAAGAACGTAAAGATTGTGAAAGAGACACAGCTATAACGGGGAACAGTAGTATTACATTGGGAATATCAACCGAAATAGAAATAGCATATAAAAATAGTGCTATGCCGGTCGCTCGTGACTTCGATTTCATAAACAGTGTATGAATTGAACAAAGAAGTAATAACGTTGAAAGATGATGTTGTGCCAGTACTCCTGCATATACAAATGCATTACTTGCCAGCAGGAAGAGAACTGGAGCAACGAGTGATACCACCGGAGAATAATTAAGTTTTCTTGCTAAAGAATATAAAAGGATACCATTGATAAATGCGAGGATAATT
>CAYXCP010000186.1:0-1098 GCA_964463455.1 uncultured Gammaproteobacteria bacterium | reverse complement strand
AATTTGACCCAATCCGACACTTAACTGACCGGCAGAAAATATTGATCCCACTGCATAGAGCGGCAAAAGACTTAATGCAGTTCCCGGTGGAAATATAGATATAAATTTACCCTTCGTTGTGGCAACGTCTGGAGCAGCAAATTGTGCCTGTTCGCGAGTTAAATTTGTCCGATGATTCTCTGCCAGACTCAATATCAATGCGTACCTACCCCGTCCTATAGAATCTTCAAATGCCTGTCCCTGGCTGGTAAGACTTTCAGCCTGAGATAGTCCATTTCCTGTTGTTCCTTTTAATGTAAGTACAAAAACACAAAAAAGAGATACAAAAACTAGTATCTGAGGTGTATTCTGGCTGAAAAATTGACGAAATGAGCTCATTTTTAATATATCCTGAGAAAAATAACTATGAGCCTAAATTATACCTCAAAACAGCTGCTGTTTCAAGCGTTCTGACAATCCAGATTCAGCCTCAGCAATATAAGCGGGAAGGAGAGTTTTAAGATTATCTATATAGGTTTTCTGTGAATGAATAAGTTTTTCAAATGTATTTTTCAGGATGTCAAAAGAAATATTGTCTACTGGAATAGCCCACTCAGCAAGTCCCAAATCGTTCATAATTCCTTTTGTCTTCCATTCATACGCTATAGCCATAGTCGGCACATAAGAAGTAAGAGCAAAAATAGCTGAATGCATCCTCGTGGCAATAACAATCGCTGCATGTGCATACATTGATTTTATTTCTTTATGATTCATCTCCTCTTCTATATATATAGCTTGTCGTCCATACTTCATGAGCTGTCGTATTCTTTTCATAACAACCCGATCATCATCATTATGAAGTGATGATGTTACTTGAGGAATGCAAACAACTGAATACTTTTTATGTAGAATCAACCAGTCTGATAATTCCGCCATACTTTTTTCGTATTGATCTCTATTCTTTTGATGTACATTCTTTACTGTTATAAATATGGAAGGAACTGATGTAGTAATTCCATACGAATGTAATATAGATTGAATACGTGAAGATCTATCGTCTGACAGTAAAAATCCTGCGTCAGGAGCATATAGTATTAACGATGGTGGTATATGTAACTG
>CAYXCP010000185.1:0-2512 GCA_964463455.1 uncultured Gammaproteobacteria bacterium | reverse complement strand
CCCCACGCTCCCATTCGCATTATTACCATCCCCAATTAGTCCGCCAGCTGGCGGACTAGCGATTACTCCCGACCCCCTCTCTGTCATGTCGAAGCCGAGACATCTGGTATTATTCCTGAAGGACAGGAAACCAGATCCCTCGGCCCATGCCTACCGGCAGGCAGGTTCGGGATGACAACGCTATTGACAATGAATTATATTATATCAAATGTTACTACAAGTAGTATGAGAGTATCATAATTTGGACTATTACTGAGCAGGTGTAGGAGAGAGTTCGGGTGCCTCTGCTTCTGTAGGTGTAATGAAGGTTGGAGTATCTATGGTATTAACTGCATCGAAGCGAACAGTAACTTTTTTGGTCAGTTTAATGTTGTTATCAATGATCGCCTCTATTTCTGCGGTGCCCGGAGTGTCTGAAATGATGCGGAACGTTGTTTTACCTTCCTTATCACTTGTTGATTCGATAGTCTGGACCTGTCCGAGTGTGGAAGTCACTGCTACTACTTTATTGGACAAGGGTCTTCCTTTTGCGGTGCGGACGAATACGGTAAGATTACTTGCTGTTTTATTATCAGCTTTCACATTAAGTGGCCATGCGAGTATGAGTGATGTTGAAGGCGATGCTTCGAATTCTTCTTTTGCGCGTGTTAAGTGAGAAAGAGGTTCCTGAAATACCACCATAATAGCGAAGAGTGCAAAGGTGAGGAATACCAGCGATGATAAGCCCATGAGCTTTTTATCCATATACTAATCTGAAGCATAGCATGATAAAAAATAAATGTCAAATACTATAATTCATGGTTCCATGGTTGCATTGTTCCACTGATACCATTAACAATGGATCAATGAAGCCATGAAGCCATGAAGCCATGTTACAATATAGTATGAAACACGTGATTGAAGTCATTGATCTAGTGAAGAAATATAATAAAGCAAAAGAAAACGCGGTAGATGGCATTTCATTTCATGTGAATGATGGAGAGTTCTTCTCACTGCTTGGTCCAAACGGAGCTGGCAAGACTACTACTATATCTATACTTATCACTACCCTCTCCAAGACATCGGGCACTATTAAAGTAGATGGGCGCGATATAGACGAATACTCAAAGCAGATCCGCAGTGAAATCGGGGTCATATTCCAGAACCCCAGCCTGGACAAGAATCTTACAGCCGAAGAAAATATACGATTCCACGTAACATTGTACGGACTCTATCCATTTCGACCTGCATTCTCACTGATGCCATCCTCATACAAGAAAAAAGTACAGGAACTGGCTGATGTGCTTGATCTGGGGAAGGATTTATTCAAACCTATTAAATCATACTCGGGCGGTATGAAACGCAAGCTCGAGATCGTACGAAGCCTGATGCATAATCCAAAGATCCTTTATCTTGACGAACCTACTACGGGACTTGATCCGCTGAGCAGGCGCAACCTATGGGAATATCTGAAAGAAGTACGAGCGAAGCAGAAGACTACTATCTTCCTGACTACTCATTATCTGGAAGAAGCCGAAGGTGCTGACCATATCTGCGTGATTAACCATGGCAAGATTGCTGCATACGGCGAGCCGGAAGACGTAAAACGCTCACTTATTGAAGAATATATAATAGTAGACGCTAAAAACAGGCATGAGCTTGAGGCTGAGATAAAGTCAAAGAACCTGCCATTCGAAGTAGAAAAACACATCAAGGTAGATGTGAAAGGCCGCAACCCGGCAGAACTGGTGCAGCAGCTTAAGACGCCCCTCACCTTTTTACAGGTGCATGCTCCCACGCTTGAAGAAGCATATTTAGAGTTAATCGAGAAGTCTATAAAGTCTGAAAGTCTGGAAAGTCCGTAAAGTCAATCACTTATATGAAAATTGAAAGATTTGAAGATATTAGAGCCTGGCAGAAAGCGAGAGAGCTTACCATCTCAATATATAGACTGTTTAATAGCAATAGGGACTATGGATTTAAAGATCAGATTTGTAGAGCAAGTGTGTCTATTATGAATAATATTGCAGAGGGCTTTGAAAAAAGAGGCGATAAGGAACTAGCAAAATATTTATACATTGCAAAAGGTTCAAGTGCAGAGGTGCGTTCAATGCTTTATCTAGCTAAAGATTTAAACTATTTATCTTTAGAAGATTTTCAACTGAACTATGATTTAACCATAGACATATCAAAATTGCTATCAGCATTTATTAAAACACTGAATATGACTTTATAGACGTTATGACTTTATGAACTTTATAGACTAACTTATGAAAGAAATACAGGCAATTTTCGCTATAGCCGCACGAGACGTAACAAAGTTTTTGCGTGACCGAGGGCGCATTATCGCAACATTCATCTTCCCTATCGTATTTATCGGCATACTGGGCGGAAGTCTGCAGTCGAATATCGGTTCTGATATAGGATATAACTTTCTGACATTTACGTTTACCGGTGTACTCGGACAGACATTATTTCAATCTACTGCGTCTGGCATCATTTCGCTTATCGAAGACCGCGAGAATGATTTTTC
>CAYXCP010000184.1:0-2512 GCA_964463455.1 uncultured Gammaproteobacteria bacterium | reverse complement strand
TGAAATGATTGTTGAAGGCATGTGGAAAAATGGAGAGCCTGGGATTCTTTTTTATGACAAAATTAATGATTCTCCATATAAACATGCCGGTGAAGAATTGATTGCTACTAATCCTTGTAGTGAACAGCCACTTAGTTCTAATGGTTCTTGTAATTTGGGTTCTCTTGATATATCAAAATTCTTAGATGAAGATAAGAACTTTGAATGGGATAAGTTTGAAATCGCTGTTAGGTACGGAATGCGGTTTTTAGATGCAGTAATTGATAAAGGTGAATTCCCAACTCCTGAAATAGCGGAATGGGCTCAAACTCATAGGGCAGTTGGTTTAGGTATTATGGGGTATGCAGACATGCTCTTGATGAAAGAAATTCCGTATGGTTCTCCAGAAGCAATTGAACTATTAGAAGAAATTCTTGCGTTTATGGATAATATATCCGTTGACGAATCTGAGGGCATGGGAGAAGAATTTGGTGTTCCTGAAAAATGTAAAAACCTTCCTGTGCCACGAAGAAATATTACTACAAATACAATCGCTCCAACCGGTTGCCAGAAAGCGGAAACTTTAATTGAAACAGATTCTGGTTTATTTAGGTTATCCGAAATTATTGATGTCAACGGAGAAACGTGGCAAGATATAAATTTAAGCGTTCACCAAGACAAAAATACAGCCATTTCAAACAAAGGGTTTATTAATGGATTAGCAAGTACTAAAAAAATTAAGCTAAGCAGTGGGATAGATTTAGAATCAACACCGAATCATCAATATAAAATAATAAGAAACGGTGTATATGAGTGGTGCGCCGCTGAAGATATTAATATTGGAGATATATTTCCTTCTAAGATAGGCGGGTATAACAATAGTTTAGAGGCGGATTTAGTACAACCTTCGTATATAAATTCAAAAACGGGGGTTAGGGCTAAAGACCTTCGATTTCCAAATAAAATGACCCCCGAATTGGGTTTTCTATTGGGTTGTTTTTACGCAGACGGAAGCGTTCACAAAAGAGGGATACGCATTTCGCGAAACCCGTTAGACAAGGAAAAAATTGAAAAGATAGTTATGATAATTAAAGATGTTTTTGATTATGATGCTATTGTTGAAGAAGGGCATACATGCACAGAAATATATATTAATTCAGTAAAGTTATTATCTTATTTAAAAGACAACGAAATTCTGAAAGAAAAATCTTTAAAAGTTTCTGTACCTAAAAAAATTAGAGAATCATCCAAAAATTCAATTAGGGAATTTATAAATGGATATTTTATGTGCGACGGTTGCGAACGCGGCTACGGATATATAGATACAGGTTCTTACCAGATGGCTCAGGATTTAGCTGTTTTGCTACGAGCAACCGGAACAAATGTACGAATATCTGAGAGAACGAAAATAAGAGGTCACAAAAGCAGCAACCCAATGTATAGGGTCTTCTTTGTTGGATACGGCAGTGTCGATTTTCCAAAAGAAAAGGAGAAATATGTTAAAGAGGAGACGAGAGAAAGATATGAATTAGCTAAAAGACTGGTCGGAGAGCACTTTATAGCAGACACAGTTATTAATATAGAAGACGGGAAATGTGCGACTTATGACATTAGCGTACCGGAAGGAAATATGTATGTCGCTAACGGTGTCATATCGCATAATACAATTAGTCTTATCGCTGGTTGTTCTAGTGGCATAGAGCCAATTTTCAGTGAAATTACCGTAAGGAATGATAAGACTGGAACATATACTTTTGAGAACGATTTGGCAAACAAAGATTATTTCAGATGTGCCGTATCATCAAATGGAACAAAAGAAGTAACTTGGGAAGAGCATGTTGATACACTGGCAGGAGCACAAAGGCACATCCAATCTGGTGTTTCAAAGACAATCAACTTCCCGAATAGTGCCAAGAGGGATTCAATTGCGAATGCTGTTATTCGGGCTTGGCAAAGTGGTTGTAAGGGCATTGCTGTATATCGAAATGGTTCGAGAAAAGTAGAAGTATTAAGCCCTAAAAATGTACAAAAAGAATTATGTCCAGCTTGTGGTAAGGAAATGGTAAAAATTAACGGGAAAAACAGATGTATTTTTTGTTCAAAAGATAATGTTATTGAAAAAACTAGTACATATTATGATTAGGAGATAAATGAATTTACAAGACTATTCAGACGAAGCGTGGCGGACATGCCCAAATTTAGGCAGTCAGTTTAATAACGAGTTACATATGGCGCTTGGTATTTCTACCGAAGCTAGTGAATTGTTAGATGTTTATAAGAAACATTTCGCCTATGGAAAATCTATGGACTATGTAAACGTGCGTGAAGAGATTGGGGATTTGATGTGGTATATTATCAATCTTTGTCACTTGCTCGGGGTAAATCTTGAGGACGAATTAGGTATAAATATCGCCAAGCTGTATGCAAGATATCCTGAAAAATTTGATGAGGAGCATGCAAACAAGAGAAATCTAAATGTTGAAAGAAAAATTTTAGAAGGATAAATAATGATAAAATACAGGACAGAAACTAA
>CAYXCP010000183.1:962-2532 GCA_964463455.1 uncultured Gammaproteobacteria bacterium | reverse complement strand
GAGTCAGTGGCAGATTTATTTGTAGGACAGCAGACTACTTCTGGTGCAGGACTTTTTGGGGAGTCCACACTTGGTATGTTTCAAAACGAGCGTGGAATTGGGAATCTACTACAGATTAGTGAAGAAGCGCTGCTCGAGAATTTGAGACGCGTACAGGAGAAGAATAGGCTTCCGATACAGTCGGAACTCGCAGGAAAGCACTTCTCTATAGAAATGGAAACGGGTACTGGAAAGACGTATGTCTACCTGCGTACCATGTTTGAACTTCATCAGCGTTTTGGATTCTCCAAGTTCATTATTGTGGTTCCTGGTAAGGCCATACGTGAAGGTGTGCTTAATTCACTAGACCTAACCAGGGAACATCTGCGTAGTTTGTATGGGAATCCTCCGTATACTTACTTTGCTTACAACAGTAAACGACCAGCTGATTTGCGTGCTTTTGCCACTTCGAACGCGCTAAGTGTAATGCTCATAAATATTGAAGCATTTAATACTGAGGACAACATAATTAACCGTGCACATGATTTAATCGGCGGTGTGCCGATTGAGTTAGTTCAGAAGACGCATCCTATTGTAATTATGGATGAGCCGCAGAATATGGAATCGCCTGCAGCACAGGCAGCCATCGCTGGACTAAATCCACTTTGTACGCTTCGGTACTCGGCCACTCACAGAAACTTGTATAACCAAATTTACCGACTTGGTCCTGTCGAAGCTTACGATCAGGGTCTGGTAAAGCGCATTGAGGTTGCTTCAGTGGCTGAAGAAGGAAGCCAGAATGATGCGTATATAAAAGTGATAGATATAAAAGCACAGAAGCGATCCATCACAACAACTCTTGAAATTGAGCAAAATCTAAAGGGGGAGATCAAGAAAGTAAAAGTAAAGTGTTCTACGTTAGGTGCAAATTCAGATTTGTATGCTCTTTCTGGGAATCTACCTGCATATGATGGATATACGCTTAGTGCCATTAATGCTGAGACAGCAGAAGTGGAATTTGGAAATGGCGTTGTAGTCTCTAAAAATGCTGCGGTTGGAGAGATGAAAGACGAAATAATGAGGCAGCAGGTGGCAGAAACAATTCGTGAACACCTTGAGAAGATGCTTAAGTTTAAGAGAGTGGGCTTGGAGATAAAAGTGCTCTCACTATTCTTTATTGATAGAGTTGCAAATTACCGTGATCATACAGCAGGTAAGCCAGGTAAATTGGCGGTATGGTTTGAAGAATTGTTTGAAGAATTTCGAAAACAACCTCGTTATGATGGCCTGAATCTTCCTGACGTTGCTACAGTACACGGTGGATATTTTTCACAAGATAAAAAAGGCGTAATTAAGGATACAAAGGGAAGTACTGAAGAGGATCGTTCTACCTATGAGCGAATCATGAAGAACAAGGAGCGCCTCCTTTCTGTAGACGATCCATTACAATTCATTTTCTCTCACTCTGCCCTTAAAGAGGGATGGGATAACCCAAATGTGTTTCAGATCTGTACACTGAATGAAGCAGAAGCATACGTGAAGAAGCGTCAAGAAATTGGGCGCGGCTTGCGACTACCGGTCAATCAGCAAG
>CAYXCP010000183.1:0-952 GCA_964463455.1 uncultured Gammaproteobacteria bacterium | reverse complement strand
CTCACTGTTATTGCGAACGAGAGTTATGAAACATTTGCTCGGTCGCTCCAGCAAGAGATTGAGGAAGAAACTGGTCAGGCTTTTGGTCGAGAACGAATTGTTGATAAACGGAAGCGAAAGCAGGTATCTCTTAGAAAACACTGGGAACTAGACGAGCGCTTCCTGGATTTGTGGTCACGAATTAATAAGCGTACTCGGTATGCAGTAACGCTTGATATGGATGCGTTTCTTGCAAAGGCAGTGGAGGCAGTTGCAGCCATACCTTCTCAAGAGCCGCGTATCCGTGTTGATGTTGCTTCACTTAATTTCGATCAAAATAAGGGAATTCTCACAACGAAGCGGGTTGAACGAACCGGTAAAAACTTCGCACAATCTCTCCCGGTGCCAGACGTATTGAACTATATCGCCCAGAACACGGAACTGCGCAACGAAACAATTGCACGTATTTTGAAGGATTCGAATGTGCTCGGAAAACTCCGATCCAATCCACAGTACGTAATGGATCAGATAGTTTTCGAAGTGAAAACAGTGATGCAGAAGATGATTATTGATGGTATTAAATACGAGCGCATTGCTGGATCTGAATATGAGATGCAGATATTTAAGGATGCTGAGATTGAATCCTATCTAAATAGCATGCGAAAGGTAGAGGTTCCTGAGAAGACTATATATGACTATATAGTCTGTGATTCTGATGTTGAGAAGAGTTTTGCAGGGGAGCTTGAAGCGAGAGAGGAAATAGAGTTCTATATCAAGCTTCCTTCAAAATTTAAGATTGATACACCGCTCGGTACATATAATCCAGATTGGGCAGTAATATTTCGCGGAGATTCTAGGTTGTATCTTGTGGCTGAGACCAAGGGAACAAATCGAATGGATGAACTTTCTGTACCAGAGCAGCTCAAAATTCGTGCAGGAGAGAAACACTTTGCTGCCATCGGTGAAGCAATTT
>CAYXCP010000182.1:0-2540 GCA_964463455.1 uncultured Gammaproteobacteria bacterium | reverse complement strand
ATCTTCTTCCTGAATGACAGCGGAGCGGAAATTATTGAGAATACCTTTGGGGTCATGCTCTTTAAGCATATTCCCTTTTGCAAACGTAAGCCTCAGATGTTTTTTGTAGATTTCACCGGTACAGATCATCCCCTCACGATACCAGACAAGGTTGCCTTGTGGATTAGTTGGCTTTTTGTATTTAGCTTCTTCAATAATTTCAGAATCAGCTTCTCTCATCAATTTGCGGATTTGTGTCATGCGTTCTCCGCGCCAATCTTCTGGTAATGGGTAGTCAATTTCATTGTGTGCCATGTGTATAAAAATATTGATAATTTAAACTGCGTACATCCGCGGGCTATTGAATGATGTTTTGATGAGCTCTGCTAATATTTTCTGGTCGATATCTTCGAGCTTGTTAATATAGAGACATCCGCCCATTCCCCCACCACTTGTTTTGTGTTTTCCCAGTTTAGTGAGCAACTCGGGATTCGCATCATTGCCATGAAGAACATACAACGTTAAGTTTTGTTTGCGTGGTGAAAAACCAACCAGAAACCAGTCGCCTTCCTGTTTGCTCTTTTCTGATTTATAGTGATATTTACCAAACCCGATAATACTCGATCCCCACATGACCGGTTTTTCTCCGGTAACTTTCTCAAACAATGCAAGAAGTTCAAACGCATCTTTGCGTTTTTGTTCGGGTTCTACTGCATTCAGAAAATCTTCTGGAGACTGAGTTGTTAGTTTGGTTCTGAGCTCGGCCATAGGATGACATTGCAAATAGACACAAGTGCGTTAGCGTATAGAAAACAGATCAAGCCTTGGACAGATTATGTACTTGGCGTAAACTCTATTATCCATTCAATGCCGTATTTATCGCGGAACATTCCTGCATATGAGTTCCATGCACTGTCTCCCATGGCTCCTTCTACCTCTCCTCCAGCGGATAGGCCATTGAATAATTTGTCTGCTTCTTCTTTACTTTCTGCACGTACCAGGATCTTACTTCTGTTTTCGCGCTCAATTACACGTCCCAACACTTCCGGGACATCATTGGTTATCAACATGGTATTGTTACCAATAGGGAGAACAATCTGCATTATTTTATTTGCTTCTTTTTCTGGCACGTTAAAATCTTCATTCACCAGATCTTTGAAGCGTACTATTCTAGTAAACTCGCCGCCAAAAACTGATTTATAGAATGTGAATGCCTCTTCAGCATTACCGTTAAAGTTAATCCATGTGTTTAGTGTTGCCATATAGGGTATATGATAACAGATGAATGTAAGATTAAGCGATTTTAGTTCACTTCTCTAGTATCTCATTCAGTAACTCTGGAAACTCAACTGTTTTCAAATCTCGATAACAAAAATGCCCTTTGTTATGTAACTCTTTGTACTTCACGTCTTTAACATTGTTTCGAATAATCTGTACTGATTTGTGAATAGTAGCTTGATCGTTATCTGAGTTCAAAATAGTTACTCCCGCAGTACGTTTTACCAAACCCTCATCAATGTTGAAATCAAAGAAATCTGCAGTGTCTGACCTCGGATTATTTTCAGGATTAATCCACGGAGCAACGAATACTACTTTATTCACCTTTGTATCTTTGTTCTCACTCAACCATCTTACGATAAAACCACCGCCACAACTATGTCCTACAAGAATCGTTTCGGGTGTGATATCAAATCGCTCAAGTTCTTTTTTCCAGATATCGTAGCGCGGCTGCCAGGGAGTAGGCATTTCCAGAGATACGGTAAAAATTTCATTAATTATGAGTTGTTTCGTAAGCCATGGGAACCAATGGTTGTTGCTGTTTGAGGGATATTGCGGATTGTAGTATTCTTCCTTATCTGGTCTTCCCGGAATCAGGATCGCGTTTCTCATAAGGCAATATTACCAAATTGTTTCTCCTTAGGCAGGGGAAATTACTCAGCCCGAGGTGTGATGCTATACTATAGTCATGAACAGACTCGCATTTACCTTTGGAACACTCTATGAACCGCAAATAGTCACTGCGCTACTTGGTACTGAACCTACTTCATTTTTAGCAACACTTCATGGGTATGCTGTATATAAAGGAACAGGAAATGATCTGTCTGATGAAATGAAGGCAGACATCGGCAAAAAACGCAACCTCGCACATTTCATCTACCTCTTTGCGAAAAAATCGGAGAGTGGAACAATAGAAGGAAAAGTACATGAACTATCGCCTGATCAAGAAAAAATTTTTGACAAATGGGAACGATACCCTATGTGGTATAGCAAAGAAGATGTAACAGTTACCGATGAACAAGGAAACCAGCACAATGCGTTTGTGTATGTCATTAATCAGGATGGTGAAAAAATGGCTACGTTTGAACGAGTACAGGGAAATATAGAGACATATGTCGAGAGTGCGAAGAGGGTGAGAGAGAAGATGAATTACAGACCTACAAATATTTAGTTCTTTTCCACCAGGACTAAGTATGCGCTACTAGGAAATCTATAAATTTATTTTCAAAAATAGCCCGAGCTTCTTTACTAATGCCTGTGTTTTTTTTCATATGAGACTTTAT
>CAYXCP010000181.1:554-2549 GCA_964463455.1 uncultured Gammaproteobacteria bacterium | reverse complement strand
TTTTATGTCTGCATATCGAAGGAATGCTTCAGAAACCGTGATACGTTCAAATGGTATTTTAAAAGAAATCTTATGCCCCTGATACATACATGTATACTTCGTATCTTTTTTTATTGCTTTATAGATAGCCAGAAGAAGATCTTCTACATCGCTCATAATATCTTTATAATCAGCATGAGTTCTGTACCACTCTAGAATAGTAAATTCTGGATTATGCCTACCACTTCGCCCCTCACCATTTCTAAAACTTTTACAGATTTGAAAGATATTCCCACTTCCAGCGGCAAGTAATTTCTTCATGGAAAACTCTGGACTTGTTGGAAGGAATGCTTGTTCCCGAACGCCATCAGCAAATACAAGTGTCGTATCAAAGACTTCAAGAAAGGGTTCGGTGCTTGGCTGTGGCAATAGAAGGGGAGTCTCTACTTCATGAAACTTTTGCTCTTTAAAAAAGGCGCGAATAGCATCAATTACTTGCTCACGAACAAAGTATTGATTAAATAATGTTGGTTGCGTCTTAAGTTTCTTCCATGTTTTCATCATATCTGCATTGTACGAGTATTTATATAACTCCTCAAGTTATTATTACACCGTTAATATTCTTAAAAAGAAATACAGGAAACACAACTTATTGACACAACCAGAGTATGATTGTGCCAAGCTGAGGAGTCGGACCTCAATATCGTGTTTTTCAGACACGCGCCTTGACCACCTTGGCTAGCTTGGCTCTATTCAAATCTTTATGCATTTGAATATGGCAATTATACACAATAAATAGGATATGGGTATACATAAAAATTAAGAAAATCACACAATGAAGTGGTCGCTGGGGGGATCGAACCCTCGACCTTTCGGATGTAAACCGAACGCTCTAACCAGCTGAGCTAAGCGACCATACTATTACATTTTAACTGATTGTAATTTTTCTCTTTTACATTTTTCGCAAATACTATCATTCATCCTACCATGCTCTGGATAAAAATCAGGTAATACTGATTTCGTATGAACATACTCACCGCAGTACATACAGTAAGACTTATATTCCAAATTTGTAGGTTTTTCTTCTGATGAAAGTGTCATAAACATGTGTGCCCAGGAGAGGACTTGAACCTCCACGAATTGCTTCACACGCCCCTCAAACGTGCGCGTCTGCCAGTTCCGCCACCTGGGCAACAACGTAATGGATTATATCGTATCATACGAAACAAAAAAAGAAGAGGATTATCGTACGCAACAAAGCATATGACCGTATGACAGATACGCATGTGTAAAAATATTATTATCATGTCTTGGATCAGCAAAATGAATTTGGAAAAAACTTTTATCAACGGCACTCGTTTTAACTGTTAAAAGTCCCATTGTATGAACTACTTGATCATCAGATTCTAATCCCTCACGAAATAACGGATCTGCAATGCGCATCTCTCCCAATGATCTGAGTTCAGTTGAAGGTAAAACAATAACTTGTCTCGATGTGTACATTCCACCAACTGTGGGCATTGTAATAGGAGTGAAAGCAAATTCATCGGATCTTAACATAAGATCGAGGGGATGACGAACTATTTCTTCGTGAACTCCAGTAACTCCAAAGTATGCATATACGAGTGCTGTGAGTGAAAAATCTACAGTTTCTTGGTATGGCCTATATCCAAAATGTTCCATCACAGTAAGCGTTTCAGCAAGTGAAACACTATCGTATCCCAGCATTTGAAGTCCCGCATGAATTGAAAAAAGGAGTGGATCATGCAACTCCAATGCGGAAACATCTGCTCTTGGTACTTTGGATTCAGGAAGATACCCTTCTTGATGAAAGTCATCCTTTTGCCAAACCGTTTTCTTAATATCTATTGGTAATGGATACTCGCCATCACATAGTGCAGGAAATGGTGGAGTTGGACGCAACATGTCAGCATGTGAATACCACATCATTTCACCTATGCCGTAATTGGGTCTTAATTGTTCTCGTACTATTACTGCCATATGTGCACCATCTGG
>CAYXCP010000181.1:0-544 GCA_964463455.1 uncultured Gammaproteobacteria bacterium | reverse complement strand
TTTTTCCCTTTTACATTTCTCACATAAGCTGTCATTCATCTTCCCACCATCAGGATATAAATGTACAGGTGTTTTTTTTGTATCAACATATGTTCCACAATACATGCAACATGATTGATACTCTACAGTCTTTACTTCTTCTAATTTTTCTTTCATATATATTAAGAAGTGCACCATCTGGGACGATGTTGGAACCTATCTTACCACAATAGATCCCGTTGAAAAGGCATTGCTCATCACTTCATTTGCTCATTTTACGAAGGAGGAGACATGACTTTTCATGCGTCTCACTTGAACACGCAATCCAATTTCCACCAGACTGCAGGATATATTTTAACAGATGAACAGAGCTTTTACTACAGATTTGAACAGGATCTCAATCGAGCGAAGTCGGAAATTATTATCGAAAGTCCATTTATCACCATTCCCAAGATTAAGCATCTTAAACCAATATTTGAACACGCACTCAATCGGGGAGTGGAGGTGTTTGTGATCACGCGTCATCCAGAAGAACAGGAGGAATTCATGCAGACACAATCAGAAG
>CAYXCP010000180.1:1222-2591 GCA_964463455.1 uncultured Gammaproteobacteria bacterium | reverse complement strand
AAATCGTGCACCGGTTTTATATACTTATGCACAAAATGTATTGTACCTTCTATGGCACCTGGAGGTTATCCCCTAATTAAGCTTTATCTCATGGCAGATCCTGGCACTACTGAATCATCACAGAAAAAAAGATACGGTTTCCCGTCCAGATCTGTGGCCATTAGCATGCCGTTTGAAACAAGTCCCATCATGGGGCGGGGAGCAAGATTTGCAATAAACAGTGTTTTTTTATTGAGGAGCTGATCAATCGTATAATGTTGTGCGATACCACTTAGTATTGTGACAGTTCCATAATCTTCACCCAGATCTACGGTGAGATTTAATAACTTCTGTGACTTTTCAACAGGAACAATTTCTTTTATATGCCCTACGCGGATATCCAGTTTTGCGAAATCTTCAAATTCAACTACAGGTTTTTTCATATGGATTATTATACTACAGCCTCACTTCGTCTCGCACACAACGGACTACGTTAGGGGCAGGCCACGCGAACTCCAATCCGGTTTTTTTCTTTTGCTGCAGCTATAACTCTCGCAAATTCAGGTTCTAGTGTGCTTACGCGTTTGAGTCCACTTGAAGTTAGTACATAGGGATCGACATAGCGAAATTTTTTAGGTATACGTTCTTTACTTCGTTTTAACTGTTTTAATGATTTCGATCTGAGTATCTTTAAATGTGACTGAATCAATTTATCTGATGATTTTTTCAGTATATCGGTAATGTAATCATCTGTTTTCCAGAAATCCGAAGTATGTATGAGTTTAAGCTCTAATGCTCTACGCAGAATCCCCGAGAAAATATAATATCTTGATGTTGATTGAAATCCACCCCAATGCTCAATCTGTCGATCCAGAAAGTAATACGCAAATGTCAATGCAGTATCCGGATCTCTAAATACAATTCTCTTATCATGCACTGACAGATTTGCAACAAATCGTTTTGCCAGGTAAAGAGGAAACTGTCTTACTGAATAATCTATTCTATCAGCACATAAATCAGGTACTTCGCGGTCAAGGAGTGAAAATGACGTGTGGTATGAAATATGCTCCGGGTCATATCCATGTTTCTTAAGTATTGCTGGTATCTCACTTTTCATGACATATGACGCCTGCTCGTTATCTTGACTGTCTTCAGTACCTGTTTTATGATAGAGCCAATCAATGACGTGAGAAAATGTAGTGTGAGCAACATCGTGGAGCAAACCGGCAATCTGTTCTTCTTCAGAAGCACCCAGTTTCTTAAGAAGCAGCATGACGCCGATACTATGTTCATAGCGGCTATAACTTTTGATGTAATAAAATTCATCAGGTACGCCATATTGTGAAATGTGTTTAAGTCTTTGAACAGTGGGAGAGTTAATTAGCTCGAG
>CAYXCP010000180.1:0-1212 GCA_964463455.1 uncultured Gammaproteobacteria bacterium | reverse complement strand
ATTTTGTGTCAGGCTGAACTTGTTTCAGCATCCCAATTATTAATGGGATCCCGAAACGAGTTCGGGATGACAATCGTCTATCGACTGCAGTCTAGAGTCCATAGTTTACTTTGCATAAATCCGATACATGTTACTTCCGATTTTCTCAAATTTAAAGATTTCGATTTTTCCGATGTGACTGGTGTTTGTTACGTGAGGACCGCCGCAGAATTCTTTCGAATAGGCAGTTTCAGGCTTATCATCTACACCTCCGATATAATATACCTTCACCATATCAGGATATTTTTCCTTAAAAAAAGACTTAGCCCCTATTTTCTGTGCTTCTTCTTTTGGCATGATCTTAAAACGCATCGGAAGGCTTTCCTTAATTTTTTCGTTTATCGTTGCTGTAATTTTTTCAAGGTCCTCTTTTTCAGGTTTCTTCATCGATGAAAAATCAAATCGGAGACGTTCACCTGTGATATTAGAACCTTCCTGTCTGACATCGCTTCCGACAATATCGGTAAGTGCCTGATTGAGTAAGTGAGTAGCCGTATGGTACTTAAGCGTTTGCTCGCCCTGGTCAGCAAGTCCGCCTTTAAACATTCCGGCAGAAGAGGTGCGTGAAAGATTTTTATGTTTCTCAAATTCTGCATAAAAATCGGCTTTGTTAATATCCTGACCTTTTTCGCGGAATAATTCTTCAGTTATTTCTAATGGAAATCCGTATGTCTGGTACAGATCAAAAGCCTTTTGACCGTTAATCTGTTCGATTTTTTGAATTTCTTTTAATCCTTTATCGAGTGTTTTACTGAATCTGTTTATCTCATCAATAATGACAGGTGTTGCTGCTGCAAGGTCCTTCACTTCGTCTATGCCATTCACCGCATTATAGGTGTGGAGAAACGATTGCACAATGGAAACAAAAAATGTTGGATCAAGTGGTGAACCAAGTTGATGTACTTTTACTGCAGACCGTCTGATTAGTCTGCGTAATATGTACCCTCTTTCTTTATTTGAAGGTATGACACCGCTCAGCATGAGGAATGTGGCACCTTTCATGTGATCGGCAATTACGCGTATGGCGGGCTTAATTGATTCATCAGCATACGACTTGCCCGTATGCTTTTCAACTATCGAAATAGTTGGTGTATACAAATCTGTCATAAAAATATCAGGAACATTATTTGCAGCTGCAAGTAATCGTTCAAATCCTCCACCGAAATCAACATT
>CAYXCP010000179.1:2131-2610 GCA_964463455.1 uncultured Gammaproteobacteria bacterium | reverse complement strand
GGAGAACATGCATGAGCCCAGAAAAATCACCCGGGTCTTGCTGAGATAAATTTTTGAGATATGCTGCATATGTGACAGTATCCATTCGATCAGGTTCGACTGATGGAGAAAATTCCTGTATATCATGAACTGGTACTTCTTCAGACATACTGTTTATTATACGTTAAGTTACGTTAGATGCAAAAAAACCGCTCATGTTATTGAGCGGTTTTTTACCGAATAATTAACGTAACAAATCATATGTACGGGCATTGCGTGCAATGCCCCTACCTTTTATTTGCTTAATGAATCCAGGAATTCCTGATTTGTTTTTACCTTGGTCAGCTTATCGGTCATAGCTGTCAGTCTCTCTTCCGGAGTCAGCAGCGATAACATACGACGTAAGGTATTGATTCTATTCAGATTTTCTGGACTATACAAAAGTTCATCATGTCGAGTACTCGACTTTTCGATATCGATTGCCGGATAAATTCTCTTCC
>CAYXCP010000179.1:0-2121 GCA_964463455.1 uncultured Gammaproteobacteria bacterium | reverse complement strand
CTCGGCAAATTTACGATCAAGATGAATCTCCATGTTGCCGGTACCTTTGAATTCTTCATAGATCAGATCATCCATACGTGATTCGGTACCTACGAGACAGGTGCCAATGATGGTGAGACTTCCCCCTTCTTCACAGTTACGAGCAGCACCCAAGAATTTCTTGGCTGGGAACAAAGCTGTCGGATCAAATCCTCCAGAAAGAGTACGACCTGAGCCGGTAACTGAAAGATTAAATGCGCGTGCGAGACGAGTAATAGAATCGA
Organism: uncultured Gammaproteobacteria bacterium; assembly: GCA_964463455.1. GTDB lineage: Bacteria > Patescibacteriota > Microgenomatia > UBA1406 > GWC2-37-13 > JBDKFK01. The sequence goes on along the minus strand of CAYXCP010000179.1, from coordinate 1,858 downwards.
GGAGAATGATTACGTCATGACCCATTTCAACTAATCTCTTTGCACGATCAAGAGCTAAATTAGCTACTTTGACCTGCTGACGAGGTGATTCATCGAAATGTGATGCTGCTACTTCACCTTTGATGATTCTCTTGAGTTCAGTTACTTCTTCTGGTCGCTCACCGATCAGGATAGCCATAAGCTTTACTTCTGGGTGATTGATTGAAATAGCTTGAGCCATTTCACGAAGGAATGTGGTTTTACCTGCTTTTGGCTGAGATACGATGAGTGCTCTCTGTCCAAATCCGATAGGTGAAATAAGATCAGTTATACGCATGGAAAGAATATGCTGTGTTGTTTCAAGTTTAATCTGACGATGTGGATGTAAAGAGGTAAGCTGATCGAACTGTTTACGCTGACGACTCTGTTCTTCGGTGATTTCCTGATCGTTGATCTTTTTGATCAGAAGAAGACTGTGAAATCGTTCGCCCTCCTTAGGTGGGCGTGCTAAACCTTCTACTTCATCTCCACGGCGAAGCCAGAAACGACGGATCTGGGAGGTAGAAACATAAATATCGCGATCAGGATTGATAGCATAATCCTGACGGAGGAAACCATAGCCGCCAAATGTGATATCGAGGATACCTTTTGCGGGATAGCTCATTTTGAGATCCTCACGGAGTTTTTCTCCGATCTGAGGTTCCTGTTGCTGAGGTTCAGCTTCAACTATAGCTCTTTGGTCTTCTGTGATAGGCATAATAGACTTTTCTTCATATGTATCAAGAAGGGTACTAACGTCTAACGAAGCATTATCGGCCTGTGCCTGGCCTGCATCTGTACTTTTTTTACGAAGCATAGAAAGAAATAAAAATTATAAAAAAATAACGAGTGACAAATTAATATATAGATTACTCATACCAATAAAAGTGAACGGAGTTTGCTGTTTCCATGTTAGCCTTTAGATCCGGGCAATGTTGATATTATACTACAAAAAACAAAAAATATAATTCAGATTATTCTGAAGAAAGATAAACAAAGGATCCCCTAGGTTGAAAGTAAACAGTGAAAGTTTTTTCCAAGAGTGGAAAAAAGGGATAAGCGCGGTCCTAGCCGAAGCTAAGCTCACAACGCTCGTTTGTCAGATTAGTGACTTACCCTATTAAGTTAAGTATTCAGAAAAAAATTTCAATATTACTCGTCACCAAGAGGATCTAACCTAGAGTATACACCATCATATTTTCCTTTGTCAAGTAGCTTGGCGCACTATATACATCAAATGTATACAATATTCGTTATAATGTAAGTAATGAGTAACACACGCAAAGCCCCCTATATTTTTCTGTTTGTGCTTATTTTAATTATTGCGTTCATAGGTGGGCTCCGTTATGGTCAGTCAGTCGAGAGAACGAATAAAGTTGTCGATTTTATCCTGAGTATTACACCTAGTCCCACTCTCAAACCCGAGCCTACAAAACCAATAACATTTAAGCCATTTAGTCACATCGGCTGCGGTATAAAGATACTCCTTCCTGAATCTACACCGATTGTAGAAAATGCTTCAGTATCTGCTGTTTTAGGAAATACGCAAAGTGGTATATCGTTGGGATGTCAGAAAAAGCCCTCGTCCATAGCACAAATAGAATCGGGTACCGCAACAGCTTCAACAATACAAGTTAATGGGCAGTCAGTTCCCACACAACATTTCACCACGGGAATGAATGTATTTACGATTAAAAATCCTCTAAATGCTAAAACAATCTTTTTTGCCATATCAGATAATTATCTCCCATTGGTTACAAGCACCCTACAGTTTACGAAATAATAATCTGTTACAATAATCCCATGAAGAGATTACGTGTTGTCTATTTTGGAACTCCCG
>CAYXCP010000178.1:1199-2614 GCA_964463455.1 uncultured Gammaproteobacteria bacterium | reverse complement strand
CTTATTTTTGTAAATCCATACATTTGCGTCCATGTATGCGCCCACCCGCGTATTGCGGAAGATGTACACACCATTAAACATGTCATGCATGTGATTATTCCGAATAGTGACATATCCAGCACCTCCAAATGATGTATATGCTCCTCCTTCCCACTTAGAATTTTTGATACTGCTCCACGGCTGTGATCCATAACTCTGGTATACGTTATTGTATTCCATCAGAATATGGTGGCTTTTATTACGGGTTAAAACGGCATAGTGATGGTAATCCAGGATATTTCTTCTGATGGTAATATATCCACTGTTATCAAGAAAATAGGAAGACTGGCTTGAATTTATTATTTTCAATCTCTCAAAGGTCCACCAGGCAGACCCGGTGACTGTAAAAGCAGGTTTATCAGTTGCCCATGAAGCAGCGTTGGTTGAATTGGCATCGCCTCCATCGATGACAGGATAGGTAGCCTTATCCAATGATTCACCAACTATTCTGATTGGTGCATTCGGAGTGCCGCTTTTTGCATTAATTGACACTTGTTCTTTGTATGTACCAGGCAGAATATGAATCTCCTGACCTGGTTTTATGAGCGAAATGGCCTTTGTGATTGTTTTCAATGGCGAGGTTTTACTGCCACTATTTGTGTCATTACCTGTTGTGCTAACATATAGGATTGTGATAATGGGACTACCAGTAGAACTGGGTGTTATGGAGGGAGTTATTGTAGGTGTAACCCCACTAGTTATGGTAGGAGTAATACCCGAGCCATTAAAATAAGACACTCTCCAGATCTCAAAATCAGCTAAATTCACTACCTGATCACCATTAAAATCCGCATCCTTTGAACTAAGAATCCCGGTAAATTCCCTTCTAAAAGTTTCAAAGTCAGTTAAACTAATCGTTCCATCACAGTTACTATCCCCTTTGTTTTTAGTACTACAAGTAGCAGCTTGCACCCGGCCACATGTAAGCTCAATAAGAGAAACATGCAGACCACCAAGATAGACCTTAACGAAAATAATCGCATATATTATATGTATCGTTTCTGCAGGTATAATGCAATGCTATTACCGTATACGAATTATCATTTTAACCATTCGAATCGCTATAAGTACGAGTGCAGAAATGAGGGTAAATTGAACGAACGTTATGTAAGGAATAACTTCTACTTTAAATAGATCTGCAATTATCTGTACTCTTAATACACTTAATTGAAGCAGGAAAGGGATACTGAATGCGAGTAAAAATACGGGTGAAAAAAATGTGTGAATATGATGAATTATGGATTTATGCGATAACCATAAATCTATAAATATAAAAGACTGGATAAGTACCAGGACACTAAATGCTGCTGTCTGACCTGTATTATGTGAGGAATAAAACATGAAATAAGAACTTATTACGAGCATGCTTGCTACTA
>CAYXCP010000178.1:0-1099 GCA_964463455.1 uncultured Gammaproteobacteria bacterium | reverse complement strand
TGCCTTCCTTCTTCGATAGCAATAACGATGGTTGCAAAATTATCGTCCGTTAAAACCATATCTGCTGTTTCGCGGGCAACGTCGGTACCCACCACACCCATAGCTACTCCTACGTCTGCCTGTTTCATAGCTATAGCATCATTAACGCCATCTCCTGTTACCGCAACTATCTCACCCAGTTGCTGATACAACGATACTATTCTACTTTTATGAAACGGCGTCGTACGGGCAAAGATGCGTACTTTTGGCAATATGGTAAGCAGTTCTTCGTCTGAATAAGAGTCAAGTTGCTGACCAGTGATTATCTCATCTCCCTCTCTCATAATACCTGCGTGGGCACCGATAGCTTCTGCTGTTTTTTCGTTGTCGCCGGTTATCATAACCACCTTAATACCGGCATGATGAGCTTTCTCTACGGCTGCTCTTACCTCTGGACGAGGAGCATCGTAAATTGCCGTCATTCCAAGGAAGATATCTTTTTTATCGTTTGGTAACCTGTACGAAAAAGCAAGAACTCTGAGCCCTTTTTGTGCCCACATACTCATCGTCTGCTCTATCTTTGTGATGTCATCATGGTGAAGTGTCGCAATCTTACCCTTAATGTTTATTTTGTCACATTGAGATAATACTGATTCCGGCGCACCTTTCGTGAAACGAATTGTGTCTGCTTCTCCTGCTTTTTTTACGACTACACTCATTCGTTTTGTAACACTATCAAACGAATTCTCCTCTATCAGTTTCCATTCTGCTCTTATCTGGTCTATCTGTTTGGATGCATCCTGCGCAAGAAAAAGCAGCGCTCCTTCAGTTGGATCACCCAAAACGTCGTTACTTCTTTTATCATAGGCCTCGACAAGCGATGCCGTTGAGCATAACACACCATTTAATATGAGTTTATCTAACGAGTCACTGTGTATTTGTAACGGCCGTTCAACTGTCTGTATGTTATGATCTACATAAAACTCTTTTACTTTCATTTTATTAGTAGTCAGCGTACCTGTTTTGTCAGTAGCAATCAGTGTGATACTGCCTAATGCTTCAACTGCGGAAAGCTTACGCATAATTGCTTTTTTATTTGCCATTTCCTTTACTCCCAGTG
>CAYXCP010000177.1:0-2633 GCA_964463455.1 uncultured Gammaproteobacteria bacterium | reverse complement strand
AGGTTGAAGGAATGAAGGTGGTACGCAATGAAAAGAGTGAAATTATAAAGATTGACGGACTGTTTATCGCAATCGGCCATAAGCCGGATACGGAATTATTTAAAGATCAGATTAATGTCGATGAAAAAGGGTATATTTTAACGGTTAACCAGATAGCGGAACGATATTTACGCAATGAAAAAAGTGTTTCTGCTGAGATGTTGAAAAAAATTAGAGAAGTAGAACATCATTTCAGTTATGCTACGAATATCCCAGGTGTTTTTGCGGCCGGGGACTGTGTGGATCATGCCTACCGCCAGGCGGCAACTGCTTCTGGTATGGGTGTAGCTGCTGCGATTGAGGTGGAGAGATATTTAGAGAGTATATAGTGTCCTAATACTATACTTATACGGGTTTACTTTCACTACTCATTTGTTGCGTTTGATTGGGTTCTTCCACATTTAATAAGGCATTTAATGTATATGTTAATGATTCTTCCACTAATCTCGCTTGTTTCACATGAATCGGATTTCCTGAGAATTCTTTAGCTCTATCTGGGTTGAAGATGAATGAATGAAGCTCTTTAAATTGGATAAGATCTTTTTTCCTTCCTAATGTTCCTAAAATTAGTGCGAATAATTGTTCGTCTGCTAATTGACTAACTTTTAAATCGGTGTCATCTTCCTTATAAGGATCTTCATAGGGATCTTTTTGTTTCTGAGGAGGTTGGTATATCCGTAAGGCAGCATACATTTCAATAATTTTTTCATCAACAGCTATTGCATCATCAGCATGGGGATTATGAGTTGCTACCATATCAGTAACACGTTGTTGTGCTCTTATAAGATCTTGTTTTGTAAGTGGTTTTTCTTTTACTTTTTCAAAAGCTTGTTTCATCGTAGCTGCAAACGGATGGAGAGGTATTTCCACTTGAGCTGGAGCAACATACCATTCAGTAGCTATAAGGCCATTCTGCGTTAAAGCTTCAGTTACTGCCATATTTCAACATTATACTCTGATCATAGAGTATTGTAAAGTGAAAATATGATAGGGTATGAAGAATATTCTTTCAGATTTATTTTATGATATATGGGGCATATAAAGGTTCAGTAAGAGAACTTTTTTCTATACTATCTACTACTGCACCAGAATCTTCCTTCGTATGGTTAAAAGCGACAAAATTGATAGTGTTATTTCCTGCATGCAGTAAATAATCTAGACTTTCAGGAGTCTCATGAACCTGTGTCATACCATTCATATTTAATCCTCCTGCAAACATTCCCTTTTTATCTGGTTGAGCTGATCGTATTACAGGAATGGATTTTCCATACCAATCAGGGCTATTCATCGTTACAAATTTGAATTGGTTTGGCAGCAGGGGAATTGTTTCGTATGGTTTCCAATTCTGTATTTTATTTCCTAATTTAGTTCGGACAGCATCCATATACGGCCGATCATCACTTCCTGGAGGCGCCAATACCCGTGCTAAATAGTGTGCATAAATATCGGGGAATGACTGATTGGGGAATAATGACTCCAGATAATCGGTCAGCGAGCCATCGGCATTGCATATGGGAGGCAATTGGGTTAGGTTCCTTATAAAAGTATCAAATGAATCGTTGTTAACTTTTATAAGATCCAAATACAGAAGATAGTGCTCATACCCTGCTTTGGGATCGTTTCCTGTTCCGCGTAATGCCAGGTTTGAGTTTACAAAAAACGCTTCAGCCCACTCCGCTTCATGTTCAATGAGTGGATTATCGGTTTGGGGAGTTGCCCAGTGAGTGGCTTTTATTTCAGGATCATGGATCATCATATAACCTACAGCGGTGGCTATGGCTTCTTCACCTTTTGGTGTCACTCCGGTTGAATTGAACAAGGCATGTACCATTTCATGAGCAGGAACAAATATACGCATATAGTCGCTACTTCTTTTTATATCGATGTTGTCTATAATAATGGAACTCATTGTTTGACTGGCTAGTGCAATGAAGGTATCGTTGCCATTCAGCGCTTTACCACAAGTACTTTCCTGTTTGCTGCCGGTTTGACCTCCAGATTCTTTAAGATGTGCATATAAGAATTGTTTCGGTATTTTTTCAAACCCGGCGTCTTTAAACTTATTGACAATATCGCGAATTGTGTCGGCCACCTGTTCTGTAAACTCTTGAGTTTTGAAAGACCATTTATTATCATCATACTGATACCAGCTTGCGTTCATTGTGTCGGCTTCGGGTTCATTTGTTGGTTTTGGTGCAATCACGTTATCTTTTCCCACAGGCACTACTATTTCGTATTCGTAGTTATTGGGATCCTGCTCGCCTGGATTGGCATAATGCCGCCATAAGTATACGCGTTCACCGTTGTCATAGTAGGTGCCATCGCCATACCGATTCTTATTTTCTTCAGATATCGTATCGTAAAAATATTTCCAACTTCCCTGCACAGATTCTGAATTTTCTTTTTTTAAAGTGTTGCTTCCTCTTCTGCGCCAGTCAAAGATACTTTTCTCAGGTCGATTAGTTGAAGGTAATAGTGTCGGTAAAGCAGGGGCAGCTGCGGCCAAGAGAGCAGCCTCACCCGATGATTTTAGAAGTTTTCGACGGTTTAATCGTTGTTGAAATAGTTTTTCCATAATAATCCTATAGTATTAT
>CAYXCP010000176.1:0-2649 GCA_964463455.1 uncultured Gammaproteobacteria bacterium | reverse complement strand
AGGATCCGCCGCCTCCTCCCCCACCTCCACCACCTGAGAACCCACCGGACATCCCAGAGGAAAATCCGCTGCTTGATGTTTCAGGTTTTGTAGCTGAAGTCAGCGTATTCATTGATGAATGGAGACTACTTGCAAATACCGCTGTATTAAAGTTAGTTCCATAATAGCCACTATACCAGTCAGGCTGTTTTAAATCGACATTCTCGAACCTTTTAAACCATACTTTTTCGACACCAAATGCAATCGCATATGGTAACAATTTCTCAAAAAACATCTGTTTATCTGCCTGAAATTCAAGCTGTCTTTCCTGACTATTTAAAAAATTCCGCAAAGACTTTGCCATATTTGCCTGTTCTGCACCCAGGACTGTTTTGCGAGGCATATTCATACCAAAAATCCATGAGGTGATAATGAGCGGCAGATTAAACGTAAAGATAGCGAGAGCGAGCATGATGGAATAAAATCTCCTTATACTGTCTGGATTTCCGTCGAAAAACTTGTCAGACACCATCTGATCATAGATCATATCCTTCACTTTCTCGATATCATCAGATATATGCAGATCTTTAACCCGTTTACGATCACTATTACCAAGTATTGCATCAAGTAATTTCATTTCATAAGGCATGAGGGAAGTATGCTTCTTCGATGTGCGAACAAAATAAAAGTCTCCTTTTTTCGGTTCTTCAATCTGTATATAGCCATTTCGCGCAAGATGGATGACGGATGCGAGAATATCACGGAGGTCAGCCTTCTCATCGACGAGTGCTCCTGTTTCTCCTGGGGTTAATTGCCTTCCTTTTGCCGTTTTCGGGGGATCAAACCATGCCTTGGCTACACCTATACTACCCTTCGGATCCCTTCCCTGTTTCCACCATTTAAATGGGAGGTAAAAGGGATAGACAATATACCATAATAGTGCCAATAAAATCATACCTACAATCGTTATTTTTCCTAGAAGTGTCGAAAAGAATGAAATGACTTCCGTTGGTTCAAGTACTGCAACAAATCCTTTAGGAAATGAAACAACCGTGCTCAGTCCCTGATTGGACCCCAGTGGACCTTTTGTGGTAAATACAAACCTGTTTATATCTGCCTTAGCATTACATCCGGTTAACGTACTCCCATAGCTGCCTGTGTAGCATGCCGTATTAGTCTGGCCTGCATTAATCGTATCAGGTAATGTGATCATGGCGGTTGCCGAGCTGATGGGCACATTCCACTTATTACCGGTTACATTCCAGTAAAACTCATCATGATCTTTAAAGTAACTAAGCGCGCCACCTACTCGATATGAAATGACGTATGTATTGACTCCCGTAACGGTTCGGTCAGGATCACCAATTTTTATAGTGACATTCGTCTGATCAAGACTCATGCTGTATAAATACTTTTTCCCTTTTTCATCTGTTACTGATATATTGGTCAGTGAAAATTTAAATTTTCGGTCAGATTCGGCTTTCTTTACATAAGGAATAGTTCTGAAAATACCGTGTCGGTAAGCATCACCAAAGTCATAGGCGATCTTTTCTGAAATATCGACTGTTCCATCTTTGTTAACTACAGAAGTCTGGTCAAAACTCACGATGTGTTCACCGGTAACATCATCTGCATGAACAGTAACGAAGGGTGTATATAGAAGAAACCCGGCAATGATAAAAGCAAATAATCTTCTCACGAAACAATACTACACCAACTGAAGAATCGCTGCAAGATATTGTTCCCTGCCGAGCTCCGCTCGGCAGGGAACATGAATTGTCAGGACGGCCAGCGGATGCACATTGCAACGATGACTACTGTCAGGACAGCACCTGTCATACACATCAAAAGTGCTGTACTGGCAGGTACCAATAGCATACCTGTCACACCTAGAATAACGCCTCCTATAAAGAAGAGCGTTCCCCACTCAGTAAAGGATAAACTCCGCCGGATGATCATCCGGCCTAGTCCCATGAGGTATAAGAGACCGCCGACCAAAATCATAACTGGTCCATACTCAGTCATACCGACCTCCTTTATATAGGTTTTACAGAATGTTATTATACCAAGCTGTTATACAAATCCATGAATCACTGATAATATAATCTGCTGCACAATCACTGCGAGCGTTATGAGCCCTGCTATAACAATAATCACGATCCCATTATTCGCAAGCCCTATCTTGAGCATGTCGATTCGTTCCATGAGAGCGGCTATAAATTCATCATCAAATACTGGTTTATCTGTTATAATTCTGTCCTGTAACTTATGATCAGGCGCCTTATCTCCCATTGTACCATCATAGCGTTTATAACAGCACTCGGTTTTTATCCGATATACACACTGGGTATGACTGATTATAAACCAGGTACCTTTCTTTCATTTTTCAAAGGAAATCAATACATCGCTCCCCCGCCAGAAACAAACACCCCTTTAATTCCCCTCCTTGATAAGGAGGGGAGCCGTTTACGGGGGGTGGTTAATGACGATGTCATAACTCATGGTTCACGCGATAGAAAGATGATTGCTCTCACGTTCGACGCAGATATGAATCCATATATGAAACATTTGCATGATGAGGGTACAGTGAAATCATGGTATAACAAAGATGTTATTACCGCTCTTGAGGAAACACAAACACCAGCAACTCTCTTTTTAGCTGGCATGTGG
>CAYXCP010000175.1:0-2737 GCA_964463455.1 uncultured Gammaproteobacteria bacterium | reverse complement strand
GGTACGCGAGCTGGGTTCAGAACGTCGTGAGACAGTTCGGACTCTATCCTATGCAAGCGACTAGATTTTTGAGGGGAGTCTTCCCCAGTACGAGAGGACCGGGAAGAGGAAATCCCTGGTGTACCGGTTGTTCCACAAGAGCAGCGCCGGGTAGCTATATTTCCACCTGATAAGCACTGAATGCATCTCAAGTGCGAAGTAGCCCCCAAGATGAGAAATCCCTATGAGTCCGCCAGGAGATTACTGGCTTAATAGGCGTTAGGTGTAAGTGCAGCAATGCATTTAGCCGAGACGTACTAACGGACAATCTTCCATCTCTTTTGATTAGTTAAACACAGTTGTTGTTTACTATGCCCATACACTGTATTGTTAATGTGCGAATCCTTCGTCATTCTGGCAAGATACTACATGTCCAGAATCAGATTCTGGATACGTCTGGAAATACCAGACTACCAGAATGACCCCACAATCCTATATAATTACTTCATGAAAATTCTTTCTATTGATCCCGGTTTTGATAAAATGGGCTGTGCATTATTTGAAAAGAAGTCTTCATCGGCAAAAGATATTTCCTTTATTACCTCGCATCTCATCAAAACGAACAGACAGGATACACATGAAAAGAGACTGCTCGATATCTATGACAATCTCACGGATACGGTCCAAAAGCATAGACCTGATGTGATCGTTATGGAGGACTTATTTTATGCAAATAACCAGAAGTCTATTATCAAGGTAGGACAGTCACAGGGAATTGTATACCTAGTCGCTGCACAAGTTGATATACCACTGAAGCTACTTACACCTCTTGAAATAAAAAGCATTATTACGGGTTATGGTAACGCAGATAAAAAATCAGTACACAAAATGCTCAAACTTCTACTTAATCAGGATATCGCGGTAGATGACGATGATGAATCTGATGCAATTGCGTGCGGTTTAGCTTATTGTTATATTAATCAGAATCTTGTAAGATAATATGTGTCATGCTGAACTCGTTTCAGCATCTCATTTAAAAAGTAGATCCCGAAACAAGTTCGGGATGACAATACGTAAAATCAATGAAACCAACAATTCTTATAGTTCTTGACGGTTTTGGTCTTGCACCGCCTGGACCGGGTAATGCTGAATATCTGGCAAACCCGATAAATATCAATTCATACATGCAGTCATTCCCCAATACGACATTAAATGCATCAGGCGAATCAGTCGGCCTTCCTAAAGGAGAAGTAGGTAATACAGAAGTAGGTCATATTAATATCGGAGCTGGTCGTGTGGTCTATCAGGACCTGCCAAGAATTAATATGAGTATTGCAGATGGGACATTTTATAAAAATGAAAACCTTGTTAAATGCGCAGAACATGTCAAAAAAACAGGAGGAAATCTACACATTATTGGTCTGATTGGACAGGGTACCGTACACTCAAGTATCGATCATCTCTACGCGTTATTGTATTTTGCAAAAGAACAGGGACTTTCGAATGTATTTATTCATGTCATAACTGATGGTCGAGACTCGCCTCCAAAATCGGCTCTCGAGATTGTTCGTCAGCTCCAGGATAACATTCATCGTACCGGCGTCGGAACTATTGCAACTGTTATGGGTCGCTACTATGCCATGGATCGCGATAGACGATGGGAACGCATCGAAAAAGCATATGTATGTCTTACCGAGGGTAAAGGAAAAGTATCAAAAACTATAGACGATGCCGTAGCAGAGGCATATAAAGAAGGCAAAACGGATGAATTTATTGATCCAACGTTGATTGTTGGACCTGACGGAAAGAAAAACACCGTAGCCAAGGGTGATGCGATGATATTCTTCAACTACCGCATCGATAGACCACGCGAACTCACAAAAGCATTTGTACTGGATGACTTTGCTGCACAGGCAAACACATCTATGTCTTTCGACCCATATGCTATCAAGTATTACAAAACACATTTTCCGAAAGAAAATATGGTTACGCCTCCATTCAATCGCGGTAAGAAAATAGAAGATCTCTATTTTATGACCATGACTGAATATGAGAAAGATCTGCCCGCAGCCGTCGCATATCCACCTATCATTGTGCGTATGCCTCTCGGTCGCGTCTTTGCTGAAAATGATATACAACAGCTCCGCATGAGTGAATCGGAAAAAGAGCGCTTTGTGACATTTTATTTCAATGGACAGCGTGAACTCCCATTTAATATGGAAGAACGATTAATTATACCGTCACCGAAAGTACCTACCTATGATCTGAAGCCTGAAATGTCAGCGTATGAAGTAACCGAAGTACTGTTGAAAAAAATGCAGGAGCGAGCATATCCGTTTATCCTTGTTAACTTTGCTAACGCCGATATGGTAGGGCACACCGGCAATATTCAGGCATCAATCATAGCAGTAAAAACACTTGATGACTGTTTAAATAAAATAGTAACCATGGCAATGGCTCTCGATACTACCGTATTTATTACAGCCGATCACGGAAATGTCGAACAGAAGATTAATCCACAGACCGGACAGATATCGACAGAACACACCGACAACCCGGTACCTTTTATCGTCATAAATAAACAATTACAAGGGAATCCAGTGAGGCTCCAAACCGGAATTTTAGCCGATGTGGCACCTACTATCCTTCATATGATGGATCTTCCCAAACCTGCGGAGATGAGTGGCAGAAACTTGCTGGAAGAAATCAGGAATATGTAGTAATGCTATGGTTCCATGGTTCCACTGAAGACAGTATA
>CAYXCP010000174.1:0-2744 GCA_964463455.1 uncultured Gammaproteobacteria bacterium | reverse complement strand
TATAATACTCCCATGGCTAACTTAGAAATCGGTATCGTCGGACTCCCAAACGTGGGTAAATCAACACTCTTTAACGCGCTTCTCAAGAAGCAGGTCGCATTTGCTGCAAACTATCCGTTTGCAACGATCGAACCTAATGTAGGTATCGTTGAAGTTCCCGATGACCGCCTCCCTGTTCTTGCGAAAATAGTGAATACTACGACAATCGTCCCTGCAGCTGTCGAGTTCTATGATATTGCTGGCCTCGTACGCGGTGCCTCGACCGGTGAAGGTCTAGGTAATAAATTCCTTTCACACATCCGTGAAGTATCAGCCATTGTGCATGTTGTCCGCATATTTGAAGATGGCGATGTTATCCATGTCGCCAATAAAATTGACCCGATAGATGACATCAAAACGATCGAAACTGAGCTCGTTTTAGCGGACCTTGCAACAGTCTCTAGGCAACAAAAGCCCAAACAGAGTGCGAGCAAAGAGGAAGTCCATGCTTATGAAACTGTTCAAAAAATGGTATCACACCTTAACACTGGACTATGGGCTTATAAGATGCAGATGGATGAAGACGAAAAAAAGGCAATAAAACAGCTGAATCTTTTGACCATGAAACCGGTGATTTATGTCTTTAATGTTTCAGAGAACCAGCTTGAGCACAAAGCTGAAACCGAACAAAAAATAGAAGAAATCTTGAAAGCAGTCGGTGAAACAGGTACCTCATACATTTATCTCTGCGCAAAACTCGAAACAGATGTGTTGTCATTCAGTGAAGAAGAACAAAAAGAATTCCTGGCACAGTATGACCTGAACGAAACAGGATTAAACCATCTTATTCGACAGGCTTACAAAACCCTCGGACTCATTTCATTCCTTACGGCAGGCGAAAAAGAAGTGCGCGCATGGACCATCGAAAAAGGAACCGTCGCTCCTCTCGCCGCAGGCGTCATTCATACTGACTTTATCAAGCATTTTATAAAAGCAGATATCGTAAAGTATGAAGATTTTGTTGCATGTCACGGCTGGATAAAAGCACGCGAGACCGGAAAAGTACAGATCGTGGGTAAAGACCATGTCATGCAGGATGGTGACGTGGTAGAGTTCAAAGTGGGAGTGTAACAAAAAAATCTATTACTAAAACGTTATATTGTTAAATTGTTTCCTAACAATTTATCAGGTTAGCCATGTAACAATTTCTTACTTTTGCACATAAATAAGTGATACTCCCCCATCAGTTATCTTAGTCACAACGAAAATGGTATTAAACGCTTCCTGTGAGTTCAGATGAAATCCGGCAAATCCGCCAAACCGATATGATATCGCCTGTCGAGCTCCGCCATTTATAACCTCAATTTGAGTTGTCTCCATACAATCAGCACAGTTTTTCGGAATGGTTGTTGTACTCGTCAATGAAAGCTCAATACCGCCATCTATAGATACGTTTTTATCTTTTGTAACTGTAATAGGTGTACCTATGTTGATTGCTATTCCTTGTACTTTTCCTGCAATATCGATTCCTGCTTCTGACATCAGGTTCGTATCATTAGTTTTATTCAATCCAAACAGCGGCGTCATTTCATAATGTGCCTTTCGCAAAGCCTTAAATGTTACTTTTGCGAGTACGGTACTAGATAATGTAATCTTTTCTTTCTGTTCCGGCTTCTTTACACCCGTAATAACCAATGTATTATTTTTCTGATTTGCAATCAGCGTAAATCTATCATCACTCGACTGTGCAGATGAATAAGCCATAATTTCAGGATTGTACGGAATAACGATGTCATATCCGATAACAGGCGTACTAGATGTACTTGCTTCGACTAACACAGTCATCTCATCATTCGGCACATACGCCGATACCTGTCCCTGACTCACTAGCTTTACAAGTCCTGTCATTTCAGAAGCAGGTGCTTGTGATAATGCAGGTGCAAGTGTTATTGATGGCACAGGCGAGACTGTAGGATGAACTGAATTTTTTTTGTCTGTTCGCGAACGACGATATATGATCCCTGTAAGTGCAAGAAGTACGATAAGGATTATGATTGCTGCCGTAGTTCGTTTCATATTAATCATCAAATCTAAATGATAACGCTTTAATCACGAGTGAAAAGTCCTGACTGTCTACGATGCCATCCATATTCAGATCTGCGTTATCGAGCGCTTCCTGATCCGTTCGACCTAGGTATTTATATATAGTTGCAAGATCGTATGAGTTAGCCATTTCATCCTGTACCGGAAGATCGCCTACTAACAAATAGATTGTACTGAAATCAAAACTATTTTCCCCTTTTTTCAATGTTATCGTCTGCGTATCATCACACCTATAGGTACCATCATATGTTTCGTACGGATTTGCAGTACAGATCTTTTTCTGGATATGTTTAGGACCCTTCACATACAGCACATAATCTGATCCTGGAGGTAAAGCAGGGAAAAATACCATTCCTGACCAGATCCCCTTGACATCAGCGGTAAATTCTCCTGTCCGATACACAATAGCAGTTGTATCACGGGTTCGGACTCCTACACGCACAGTCATTACATCTTGGTTAGCATGTGGTTGTGTAAGAATCCCCTGGAACTTAAGTTTCATGCGTACGATCACATCATTTGACGACGGTGTAATAACCAGTGTTGGTGTAGGCCGTGTTGTAGGGGTTGCCGTTGGTTGTTGAATGAGTGTGGGAGTGGGTGTACGAGTTGGTCCTGGCTGTGTTGGAGTAGCTGTAGGATTATTTATTGGTGTTGCTGTA
>CAYXCP010000173.1:1218-2746 GCA_964463455.1 uncultured Gammaproteobacteria bacterium | reverse complement strand
GTTAAAAAAAGTTGGAAGCACAAAAGGTGCTCGTTATGTAATGACCTAATACTATGAAATGTTCAGCCCTCGGCACATATTTTGAAAGAATAGAGAATACATCATCGCGTCTTGAAATAACACAAATCGTTGCAGAACTCTTTAAAGAGTTATCTGCATCAGAGATAGAACATGTATCTTATTTACTCCAAGGGCGCATTGCACCACTATTTGTAAAGTCTGACTTTGGTATGGCTGAAAAGATGATCGTAAAAGCTGCGGTATCAGCTCTCCAGCTGGATCAAGCTGATTTCACTAAAAAACTAAAAGAAATCGGAGACATCGGAAAAACTGTTGAACATTATAAAAAACAGTATTCGTCATTTGAAGAAAAAGATCTAACTGTACATGAAGTGTACGAAAGTCTAAAGAAAATTACTGAGGCTAGTGGTCCAGGTTCACAGGAAACAAAAATTCAGATATTATCTCTCATACTTCGACAGATAGACCCGTTATCAGCACGCTATATCGCACGCATACCAGCGGGTGTCATGAGACTTGGTTTTTCTGATATGACCATCCTGGATGCACTTTCATGGATGATAAAAGGCGATAAAAGCCTCAGACCTATGATTGAACAGGCGTACCACGTGCGCCCTGATCTGGGATTTATTTCGAGTGAACTTAAAAAACATAGGGAAAAAGGTGTAAATGAAATTATGCCTGAAGTGTTTACTCCAATAATCATGATGAGAGCAGAAAGACTATCTTCGGGAGTGGAGATCGTAGAGAAAATAGGAAAAAGTATTATCGAATCTAAATATGATGGTTTCCGTTTGCAGATACATGCTCAAAAAAAAGGCCATATCCACGAAGTAAAGCTTTATTCCCGAGGACTAGAAGATGTGTCGTACATGTACCCGGACCTCATAGAAGGGGTCATAAAGGAAGTAAAAGCGCATTCTATTATTATGGAGGGAGAAGCGCTCGGGTTTGATCCGCAAACTGTTTCTTTTTTGCCGTTTCAGGAAACAGTACAGCGCAAACGAAAGCACGGTATTGAAGAAATGGCTAAGGAGATACCACTCAAATTATTTGCATTTGAATTACTGTACCTTGATGGAAAAAGTTATA
This sequence comes from uncultured Gammaproteobacteria bacterium, assembly GCA_964463455.1. Taxonomy (GTDB): domain Bacteria; phylum Patescibacteriota; class Microgenomatia; order UBA1406; family GWC2-37-13; genus JBDKFK01. The sequence continues at coordinate 1,633 of CAYXCP010000173.1, read as the reverse complement.
TCAAAGAGCCATTTAGTGATCGGCGCAATGCTCTCGAAAAGGCGGTAAAACTGAGTGGTAATGTTGCAGAGGACACCATTATTCTTTCTCCGGAAGTTACGACAGATGATCCTAAAAAAATAGAGCTCCTTTTTGATGATGCAATTACGCGCGGACTTGAAGGAATCGTAGCAAAGAAGATGGATGGGGTATATCAACCTGGTGCAAGAGGCTGGAACTGGATAAAAGTAAAAAGAAGTTACTCATCTAAAATAGAAGATACTATTGATTGTGTAGTCATGGGGTATGATGCAGGTAAAGGAAAACGGACCAGTTTCGGCATCGGAGCGTTTCTCGTAGGTGTCTATGATGAAAAAGAAGATAAATACCTCACCGTTGCAAAAATTGGCACAGGCTTGTCTGATGAAGAATGGAA
>CAYXCP010000173.1:0-1208 GCA_964463455.1 uncultured Gammaproteobacteria bacterium | reverse complement strand
TAGTATCGGAGAAGAAGGAACAACGGGATGGAAACTTAAAGTAAAAGGAGATAAATATAAATCCGAGAAACAACCCGCATTGTATGTAGTTGATAAAATGATGGATGTCGATGTGTGGGTGAAACCAACCATTGTTGTCGAAATAAAAGCAGATGAAATAACCAGATCACCCGTTCATACAGCTGGACGTGTTATGAAACCATCAAAATCAGGACAATCTTCGGATGTAGATGTTGCAGGATTTGCACTTCGCTTTCCACGACTGGTTCAATTCCGAACAGATAAAAGACCTGAAGACTGTACATCACTCAAAGAGATAGAAGAAATGCTCAAGGATCAGAAAACAGCGAAAGGTTAGTGCATGTAATGTTTCTTATATGTCTTGAGCATTCTGAACAGGTACTCAATAAAGAGAGAGTAGGGATTGTGAATCATTCTCCGACTCGATGTAACTACAAGTAACGTTTTATCATAAAAGATTTCCCCTTTTACCTTATCTAGGTGAATCGATAAATCCACATCTTCATGTACTTCTTTATCATTTAAACACACGGCATTTTTGATACTTTCCCACGATGTTTTTTTTATTGCCATATTAGGCCCAAGGAGAACATCAAATCCATAGATCGTTCGACACATAAATCGATATGATGCACTGATAAAGCGCGTATGAAGTACGCGCTCCGGATAGACAATATCACCTGTAATCGCATCTACATTGTGCTCGTTAAATAATCGAATTATATGTTCGATCCAGTCTTCGGGGACTTTGGTATCGGCATCAGTTCTGACGATAATATCGTACTGTGCAGAATTTAAACCACAGTTGCGAGCATGTGTGATTCCCTGTTTAGTCTCCGTCAGGACAGTGACATTATATTTCTCAGCTATAGAATGAGTCGCATCAGTTGAATTATTATCAATCACGAGAATCTCATCAGGCTTAACTGTTTGTTTTTGAAGTGATTCTAAGCAGTCACCAATATACTTTTCTTCGTTATATGCAGGTACTATTACAGATATTTTCATTGTGTGTGTTCTTCTGATAATGTTTTATAAACATGAATCATTTGTTCTGTGGTCGATGTAATGGAATGCTGTTTTACTAACTTAAGTGATCCTTCTGAATATGTCTCACGCAATTTAGTATCTGTATTTAGTTGTAGCATAGCTGCTGCCAATTTGGAAGTATCATCTGAAGGGCAGAG
>CAYXCP010000172.1:0-2751 GCA_964463455.1 uncultured Gammaproteobacteria bacterium | reverse complement strand
CCCACGGTCTCTGGACCCCCAGCCCAGCATTTTAGCCATCTAAACTACACCCCGTATACATTGTTTCCCCATTCGACTACTGATAGTAAAAACACTCTTGAACTCACCGCATTTTTACTATCACTAATGAGTACCCCGATTTATAGTAAGCAAAACCTATGGATCCCGGATCAAGTCCGGGATGACAGAAGTATTCTATCAAATCGCTTACAAATAAGCTAGAATCTCGCAAAATGCTATAATTGTCATATGAAACAGACAATCGTCGGCATATTTGCTCATCCTGACGACGAAGCGTTTGGACCCGCAGGTACTCTTGCCACCCTTGCAAAAGAACATGATGTATACCTTATCTGTGTGACACGCGGTGATGCAGGGCTTTCTTCTGTCGCTCATGATGGTGATCTTGGCGATGTACGCCTCCTTGAACTTCGTAATTCTGCAGCAGTACTGGGCATTAAAGAACTCTTTTTTCTAAACTACAACGACGGTACTTTATGTAATAATGTCTATCACCAGGTTGCTGATGATATTCAAAAAAAACTGGACGAACTGAAACCCGAAACTCTCATCACATTTGAACCTCGGGGCGTATCGAGACATATTGATCATATCGCCGTATCTATGACCACGACTTTTGTATTCAATAAAGTACCTTATGCGCGATACCTCTGGCATTACTGCATTGATGCTCGACATAGGAAAGCGTTTAAGGATTATTTCATATATTTTCCCCCGGGTTATGAGCCATCAGAATATAATCAGACGATTGATGTTTCGAAGGTGTGGGAGCAGAAACTCAAAGCGATTAATCAGCATGTGTCACAACAAGGTGATATAGATAAGATTGTCCCGATCATGGAACATCTGCCAAAAGAAGAATATTTTATTGCCATCGAAAAACCGTAACATGATACTTTTATATGTTTTATTAGAACGCGTAGCACTTTTTCTAAGTACATTCATTTCACTGAAATATATTCCCTATCTGGGGTTTTTCCCTTACCGGGATGAGCTTCTGAAATACCATGTACCCAAATATATCTATTCTCTCGCTAATTTTGACGGGATTCACTACATCCAGATCGCGCGCAAAGGATATGAACAGTATACGCAGGCATATTTTCCCATGTACCCGATACTCATCCACATGCTGGGAAGTCTTATGCACAATCAGTATCTTGTCTCATCTCTTCTGATTTCGGCAGTGTCTTTCATAGCTGGTATGATCATCTGGAAAAAGACTGTAGAGCACTTGTTTCCTGACTCAACTATTCCATTCTGGTCAAGTATATTATTGCTAACATACCCCACATCTTTTTTCTTCACCACATCGTATACAGAAAGCCTCTTTTTCTTTTTCGTAGTTCTGTCTTTCTATTTGTTACTCATAAAAAAAACCGTACTATCAGGGTTCATAGGATGTGCTGCAGCACTGACCCGCTTTATGGGTGTGTTCATGATTATTCCGATTGGCATCTACGTAATTTCCCAGAAGAAACTACCCCTGTATAAAAAAGTACTCGCAATGCTACTCCCTATAGCAGGACTGGCAGGATATGCCTCTTATTTGTGGAAAACGACAGGTGATCCATTATTCTTTATCCATGCACAGGCTGTGTTTGGTGCTAACAGATCTACTCATATCGTTCTCCTTCCTATCGTCCTTTACAGATATATAAAAATATTTCTGACAGCGGCACATGACTTCGCGTATTTTGTAACTGTCATAGAATTTGTAAGTTTCAGTTTAGTGGCAACGGTGTTGGCGTATGATCTGTACAAACTATGGAAAGACCGGAGTAATAAAAAAACTGCACTCCTGATTGGCCTTTCTCTTTTTTCATGTATCAATATTCTTATTCCCGCTTCTTCGGGAACACTCTCATCACTTCCCCGTTACTCACTGTTGTCACTCTCTTTTTTTATAGCCATAGCGCGTTACAGTAACAGAAACATAACGAAAATAACCATAGCCTTATGTTTTATTCTTACCCAGATGATTTTACTCGGATTATTTATGCAGGGGTATTTTGTAAGTTGATCGAGCAAATATTGATGAGCTTAGTGGACTCGAGGGGACTTGAACCCCTGACCTTCGCGCTGCCAGCGCGACGTTCTAGCCAACTGAACTACGAGCCCTGTACCCGTTATTATAGCTCACCTCCCATCTATTTGAAAGCGAGGTTATGTTTCGTTAGGTAGTCTATATCTTTTTAGCGTGTAATCTGTTACATTATAAGACATATCCTGACTTGAAAAAGCCATTATATGCATGATTTTAGTTCACCTTGCAACTAGAAGCATGTCTTTCAAAAAGAGAGGTTGAGATATGTATGCTACAATCACCGTCCGACTGGAAACATTCAACGGAAGGGCTATGACAGTTTATCACTCATCGTTAGCCGGAAATGCAGCTCTGCAGCCCAAAGGCATTGTAGTGTATCGTGGCTATCGGGCAACTGAACACGCATGTCGGCTAGCTGCACAGGAAGCACAGTTGGGGATGCCTTTAGGTTCAGACACTGTTGATATATATGTGAACGGTAAACGCTGCTATGCTCTACACGCATGACGTTTCCGAAGGAGATTAGACAATGTAGCTTCAACTCAACCTCTCCTTCGCTTTCATTCTCCTATCTTTTACTCCATATATTTGATATACTATAAGATATATTTGGCCGTGAAACGCCATAAGGTGAATTCGCAGTGGAAGTGCACCAATAGTATACAACTAATAATGTCTGAGAA
>CAYXCP010000171.1:0-2767 GCA_964463455.1 uncultured Gammaproteobacteria bacterium | reverse complement strand
AATACTGGCACAATCTAAAATATCGTTTTATCAGCTGAAATCAATACCAGTGCCGCGTTCTAAGGCGTCGATTGTAAGCTTTTTGGAGAAGGGGTTTGTTCCAAACAAGGATAACAAAAGGACATACTCTATGCTTGAAACGCGTTTTGAGCTGCTCAAAACGCGTTTCACATCGAACTAAAGTATCTCTTTCTGCGGGACGGAAGTGTATTCCGTCCCGCAGAATCTACAGGATGTGTGAATACGTAATCAGATTGCGGTCCATTGACTTTCTCCCTGTAAATCCGCTATAAATAATGTATGAATGCTTTCAGTAGCTATGTAGTGATGGTGTCATTTGTAATGACATCTATACTCTCGCTTATTGTCTATATTAACAATCCGAAATCGTGGACAAACAGACTCCTCTGTACTCTCGGCAGCATGTTGGCATACATCATTCTGTTCAATTATTTTGCAGTTACTGCAGAAACTGAAGTACAACGAGTATTCTGGATACGATCCATCATGGCAATCACGTCGATTATACCGATCACCATGATTGCCCTGGCACACACATTCCCGGAACGAGAGATAACGCTCAACAAATATTTCATTTTTTCAGGTATCTGTTTTTCACTTGCACTTGGTGTACTTTCTTATACTGAACAGATAATATCACACTACACACGAAGCGATCTTATTGCTCCATTTATACCTGGTTTATCTACCCTGTTGTATGGTATCTATTTTGCGGCTTCCATGATCATAGCCATACTTATGTTATTTAAGAAATATAAACATAGTGTCGGGATTGCACGAATGCAAATAAAGTATTTTATTCTAGGTGTATTTTTAGTCTGGGGACTCATATGTATAGCCAATATCATGTTTGTTGTGATTCTTAAAACTGTAGATTTTACGCTCTACGGACCCTCCGTATCGTTTATATTGGTGGGACTCCTTACCTATGCGATACTCAGACATAGATTCCTCGACGTCCGGCTTGTCGCAATGCGATCAATTGTCTATCTGATCGTAGGATTGATCCTGAGCGTAGCGTATGCTCTTGCATTGTTTACCATACGTCTGTTTATATTTAATATACCGATCAATCTCTACAACCTGTTTACATCAACCGTACTTGCGTTAATCATGGCATACAGTTTTCATCCTCTCAGTCGTTTTTTCAAATCACTTACCGATAAATACTTTTTTAAAAGTGGATACGATTCAAATAAACTTCTCCGAATACTCGGCCGGATTATGTCTTCGACATACGTGCTCGCAGATCTAACCGATCTCATTCTTCATCAAATAATGCAGACGTTAAAAATATCGTCTGGATATATCGTTCTTACCAAAGATGCCAAGATCACGTGGCATAAAGTGAACGGCGACAAGGAAGCAGATCTGAAAGATAACGAAATAGATTACCTCATCCAGGCCGCTCACATGAAAAAAACAGAAAATGTACTCATTTTTGAAGAAATGGAAGAAGAACAGGAAAAAGATGTGATGAGAAAGTATCACGTCAGTATCGTTTTGCCACTTATTGTAAAAAATGAAGTAATAGGGGGCATACTGCTTGGGCCCAAAGAATCGGGTGATATGTATTCAGTAGAAGACATCAACATTCTCAAAATCATCACGCCTGAGATTGCGATGGCCATTCAAAATTCACAGTCATACGAAGAGATCAAAACATTTAACATGACTCTCGAAAACAAAATCGAGCAGGCAACAGATGAGTTCAGACAGATTAATGAGGAAGTATATAAAAAGAATCTTGAACTCGCAGAGCGTAACAAAACACTCATGCTTTTGAGACAAATTGATGAAGTCGTATTGAGCTCAGTTACTGATACCAAACAAATAGGGCAGAAGGTAGTTGATCTCATTGCTGAAACTGCTCATTTTAGATTTGTCATGATCTCAGTTATCGATAAGGAACATAAAAAAATAAATGATCTGGCGATTGCCGCACAGAAAAAAGATCTTGATGCAACTCTTGCCACAGGGAATATGAATATTTCAATGTACGATGAATCAAACCTGATCGTCAAATCGATACGTCATAAAACAATCGAACGTACAACAAAAGGGAGTGAAATACTGGGAATGGTACCTGTGCAAGAGCATATTAATGAATGGGTCGCATACCCGATGATTGTGCGTGGAGAGGCAATGGGCGCTTTAGTGATTGGACTCGAGAAAGGCTATGCAGAACTCAGTGAGTATCAGAAAGATCTTATAGATCGGTTAGTAAGCGTTATTGGAATCTCACTAGATAACGCGGTGTTGTATCAGACACTTCAGGATGCCAATGAGCGACTCAAGCAGATTGATTATATGAAGGATGAATTCGTTTCAGTCGCATCACATGAACTGCGAACACCAATGACGGCAATCAGGTCATACTTATGGCTCGCATTATCAGGAAAGGGTGGCGAACTTACAGAAAAGCAGAAGTTCTACCTTGAAAGGTCATATAACTCAACCACGCGACTTATTAAACTCGTAAACGACATGTTGAATGTATCTAGAATTGAATCCGGACGTATGAGTTTTGAGATGCAAGAGGTAGACATGGCAAAACTCACTGATGAAGTCATCGGCGAAGTAAAGCCACGAGCCGATGAACTCGGAGTTATTTTGCGTGTTGAAAAAGCATTGCCGCAGTTACCTCATGTGGTAGCAGATCCGGATAAAATCAAAGCAGTAATGATTAACTTTATCGGAAATGCATTTACGTTTACTCGAAAAGAAGGAGAGATCGTTGTCCATT
>CAYXCP010000170.1:0-2803 GCA_964463455.1 uncultured Gammaproteobacteria bacterium | reverse complement strand
TAAAGTGTACCCCTTTGTCTAGACCACAGAATTAGTAAACGAAGAGCTGAAATCATCACCTCCAATTCTGTCATCAATTGTTAATTTGCAAAATATACTTGTCTTGGTGTCAGGTCGCCCAGCGATTGATGAAATCTCTCGGTATTGTAAAAATTGAAATACTCCGTCAGTGACACTCTGGCTTCCCTGGGTGACTGATAGTCTTTCAAATAGACTTCCTCATATTTCACTGTCCGCCACAACCGCTCAGTAAATATATTGTCAAAACATCTTCCCCGGTGATCCATACTGATCCCAATTTCTGGATATAGTCTCAATACATTCAGATATTCTTCACTCGTAAATTGACTACCCTGATCTGAGTTATGTATCTCGGGAAGAGCAGTCCTCAATGCTCGTGTCAGTGTATCCACACAAAACTCTGAGCACAGGGTGTCCGACAGTTCCCAGGCAATGACATACCGTGAATACCAATCAAGTATGGCCACTAGATACAGCCAACTCCCTTGTACTTTGATGTACGTAATATCCGTTCCCCATATCTGATTCGGCCTCTCAATTACGACATCTTTCAAAAGGTACGGATACACAGCATGCCCTTTTCTGGGTTGGCTCGTATGAGGAGTTGGAACTATTGCCTGAATTCCCATCACCTGCATCAGTCTGTATACCCGTTTATGATTGACCATCTCTCCCTCCTCTTTCAATTGTTTCGTCATCTTCCTCACCCCGAAAAATGGTCGCTTCGTATAAATACGATCAATCACTTCCATGAGCCTGATATCCTCTAAGGATATGTCTGGTTGCCGTACATAGTACACATTTGATCTATTCAGTTGTAAAAGTTCACATTGTTTACGTATGGAAAGATCAGCATGATCCCTCTCTATCAATCCCACCTTTTCATGGACTGATATATCCCATCTTTTTTTTTATCCAGTCCAGTTCCACTTTCAATTGTCCAATTTGTTTATATAATTCATCTATTATCCGATCCTTCTCTTTCATCTGCTCCTCTTGACTTTTCCCAGTAAAACTCGTCTTGAGTTGAGCCAGAGCATTCTGTTTCCACTGCTTCGCCTGTGTCGGATGAATCGCAAATTTACTACATACTTGAGACAAGGTCTCTTCCTCTTTCAATAATTCCATCACCACATGTGTCTTGAATTCTGCCGAATGTTGCCGTCGTATTTTACTCATATCTAGATCTTAGCATGTGGTCCGAATTCTGGGGTACAGTATACAGAACACAGGCCAGATTCTTGGACTTCTTGAACCTTATATGAATCTCCTGAAGGTCCAGATTCCTTTTGTTCCTGAAGTCAAATATTCTGGTCTGCTCTTTATTACGATAGCCATCGGTATCATTGTGTCGTTTATTACTTATCGCAGAAAAACTGATGGTAAGAAGTTTGACTTGTTATTTTGGGGCTTCTTATCAATATTTATATACTCTCTACTCTCCAAGGAATTCATGCTGTTCTGGAAAATAACACTTCCGGTTTCACGTATACTTCATTTTCCCTGGCGAGTGTTCGTTGTTTTGTCATTTATCATCCCCTTCTTTACAGGATTATGGATGAGTGTAGTAAAAACTGCCTACTTAAAGTATTTAGGCATCGCTCTTGTGGTCGCGTGATGTGCCGTTTTTTTCACGGCATTCCATCCGAAGGAATATTCATTTTTCTATGAGTACACGGCAGAAGATACGGGATTATGTGCGACAAGCTGGGGTGATGAATATATTCCTGTGTGGGTAAACAAATGTGCAGATACGACTGCATCCCGACTAGTCGAAGTGTATGACTCTACAAAAATAGAATCAAAAAAAGTAACACCACTTTCAATACATGCTGTATTAACCGGTAAAGAAAAGACCGATGTTCGCATTTTCCACTACTACTTTCCAGGATGGACAATGAAAATAGACAACAGGAGTGTGCCTGTAAACTATTATTTTTCAGAGGAAGGAATATTTAAAACATCAATGCCTGCAGGAACACACGTGCTCGATGTACAGTATGGTAAAACTTCTGTTATGTGGCTTGCTGATGTTATTTCACTGATTAGCATACTTTATCTCTTATTGGAATTCGTAGTGTTCTACAGAACTCTTCGCTTTCACAAGAAGGTAGAACGGAAGAATGATACTACAGACCGTAGCTAATAACCCAAAGTATACTGGCAGTAGTCCTGTGGCCAGCATGGTATACACGCTATAACATACCCCTGATACGATCAATATTGAACAAGCCAATGCCAACATGCCCATCATGCTTGTACTTACCTTTTCAGGTTCATCGCCATCAGCAAAATTAGTACGAATCATACCGAGTGTGACATGAATTAATGAGAGCGACAATATAGCCCATGAGCTGACAACTATAAGGAAAACCTTTAGAGCAGCAGGAATGGGTGCAACTCCCCATAATATCACTGAAAACAATACAAAAAGTGATGAAATGACAAGGCACGCTTTCATTTTAGAGATGACTATCTGGCTTGCCGGAAGTGGTAACGAAAATAAATACCATATGGTCTTGTTTTCACGAGCCATAAGTGGAAATACGAGTCGCAGCAGGAATGCTGTTACAAAGAAAAGCAGCCATCCTAACGTAAATGTAATGAGTCCTATCCCCCACATAGAAGAAGCGTATCTGAAGGAGCCGGCATAAAATAAAAATACAAAGAAAAAAATAGCAAGTGCCATAAGGAATGCAATATATCCAACTTCAGAAGGGCTTCGTATTATTGATAAGATATCCTTCAGAAATAAGGGATCTCCTTCTTTCAGAATATCCTG
>CAYXCP010000169.1:1519-2819 GCA_964463455.1 uncultured Gammaproteobacteria bacterium | reverse complement strand
GCTCGCTAAAAAAGTATCATTTGAGAAAGCATACCTTGCGATGTACTCACAGCGCCCCATGACAGCCGCTACCAAAGTAATGGCTGACGACGTCCCTCATGAAGTAAAAAAGAAACGCTGGCAGATACTCGAAGACCTCATCAACAAACCATGGCTCGAAAGACAACATAAAACGATTTGACACCGGCATTTTGTAGGGGCATTGCGCGCAATGCCCCTACGCAGAAACATTGGGGTCGATATGGTACAATTATCCTATGAAAATTCTAGTCACAGGAGGCGCAGGATTTATTGGTTCTAACTTCGTCCGATACTGGATGAAACATCATTCTGACGATACCCTCATCAACGTCGATAAACTCACATATGCAGGCAACAGTGAAAGCTTAAAAGATATTGAACACATGCCTAACTATTCCTTTGTACAGGCAGATATCTGTGATGTTAAAAAAATGGATGAACTCTTTGAAGGTGTTGATACCGTCGTCCATTTTGCAGCTGAAACACATGTTGACCGTTCGATACTAGATCCGACTCCGTTTGTGAAAACAAACGTCGAAGGAACTGTAGTTCTATTAAACGCAGCACTACAGCATAACGTAAAACGATTTCATCATATATCTACCGATGAAGTATTTGGTGCGCTTCCGTTGAATTCACCTCTTAAATTTAATGAAAACACACCATATGACCCACGCAGTCCGTATTCTGCTTCAAAAGCAGGATCAGACCACTTAGTTCGGGCATATTATCATACCTTTGGACTTCCAATAACCATCTCGAACTGTTCAAATAACTTTGGCCCATATATGTTTCCTGAGAAATTGATACCTCTTGCCATCACCAATCTGATGGAGGGTAAAAAGGTACCCGTATATGGAGATGGCTTATATGTGCGTGATTGGCTGTATGTTGAAGATCATTGCCGCGCAGTAGATATGATCCTGACCAATGGTAAAGTAGGCGAAACATATCTCATTGGCGGTCTCACCGAAGACATTCCGAATATTGAAGTCATCAAACGAATACTCAAAATCATGAACAAGGATGAATCTTCAATCGAATATATCAAAGATCGTCCCGGGCATGATCGACGCTATGCGGTCGATTGGTCACGCATCAATAAAGAGTTAGGATGGAAGCCTGAAGCAAGTTTTGACGAATATCTTGAGAAAACAGTGAAATGGTATATGGATAATCAGGATTGGTGGAAACGTGTCAAAAGCGGTGAATATCAGGAATATTACAAAAAACAGTACCAGAAATAACTCCCCGTGTCATCCCGAACCTGCCTGCCGGC
>CAYXCP010000169.1:0-1509 GCA_964463455.1 uncultured Gammaproteobacteria bacterium | reverse complement strand
AAAACAGTACCAAAAATAAGGATATCCTGTCATTCCGGGCTTGACCCGGAATCCATGGATCCCCCGTCATGTTGAGTCTTGCGAGGGATGACACAATAATAATATATGTTAAAAGTAGCAATAACGGGCTCAACCGGTTTGATAGGTTCTCGTATGGTTGAACTCCTCCGTGAAAAGATTTCTTTCATTCCGCTTACTCAGGCTGATATGGATATAACCGATTCAGCTTCAGTAGAAAAAGCAGTTTCAGGCATCGATTTTGACATATTTCTTCATCTTGCCGGCTATACGAATGTCGATCACGCGGAAAAGACACCTGGGCCAGCTATTGCTTTAAATGTCGATGGCACACGCAATGTATTCAACGCAGTTCAAGCAAAAAACAGCAAATTTGTCTATATTTCGACCGATTTCGTGTTCGACGGCCAATCCCCTCCTTATAATGAGGAAAGTGATCCACATCCGATTTCCGTGTATGGTCAGACTAAATATGACGGTGAAAACCTCGTTTCAGGCAAAGCTATGATCATTCGACCTTCATACCCATATCGCAAGGAATTCGAAGCTAAAAAAGACTTTGTACGTACTATCAAATCATTACTCGAACAGAAAAAACCACTCACTATGGTCCACGATTCACTCATCACCCCCACATTTGTCGATGATCTGGCCTATGCGACAGGCTATTTACTCGAACACTTTTCTCCTGAAATATATCATTTAGCAGGTTCTGACAGCATGTCACCATATGCTGCCGGCAAGCTGATTGCAAAAACATTCGGCCTCGATGAAAGCCTGATCTCGCCTGTGTCCTATCAGGAATATTTTAAAGATAAAGCCAAAAGGCCACGCTATTCGGACATAAAAAGCATCAAAAACACCTTCTATAAAATGAAGCCATTTGAAGAGGGTTTACAGTCAATCCTCGCCTGATCATACATACTGAAGACGTCTTTACTTCTACAAAAAAAAGTATATGCTATAAGATAGTGTGATCAATACCTATGGCTTAGCCATAATACGGATCATACGCACCAGAACAACCAGTCCAGAGAGGAAGCATTTTTATCGGAGGCTCGATATGACAAAGGCAGTGTTATGGGGATGCATGGATCCACGCGCAAAGGATGGTCACCACAAGGCGATCAAGGATCACAGTTGTACAAATCATACATACATGCATCTGCGAGCGGGAGGAGCAGGAACTTTAGGAATTGTCGGTAAGATTATGGCTGATATTACACTAGCGAAACCCGACCTCCTTATCTTATCCGTACACGAGGATTGCGCAAAATGTAGAAACGTTCATAAACGAACGCGCAATCTTAAGTGGAATCTGTGGCGGATAAAACGCAAGATCAAGAAACTAAAGCTCGACGTACGCGTCGTGGGACTACTCGTCACACACGACGGCAAGTATCATAAGGTTTAACCTGTTAACTCCGTCGATGCCTTAGAAATCCTCTCTGGCATCGAACTATATTGTTATTTGAAGAATGACGATGTGGT
>CAYXCP010000168.1:0-2823 GCA_964463455.1 uncultured Gammaproteobacteria bacterium | reverse complement strand
ATTAATTGACTTCACAATTACAGCCCTTTAGAATAGCGGGCAGACATGATTCGTACAAGAAAAAGGGAATTATTTTCAACTATATTTATTCTTATCATTCTTTTATCATTTATTTTTCTCTCCCTGTTCGAACCATCACAGTGTTATGCAAAAGTAACATGGGAATATGATGGAGTTTTAAACAACTTTTCTGAATCGGGATATATCTTTGATTTAAATAAAATAAACAATACTTTATTAGACGAAAATGTCTCCATTATATATCCAGTAAACACTGAGCCATATTTATACATAGATAAGTTAGATAGAAACAATAGTGCTGCAAGACAAAATGAAGTGTATGTTAATGAAATCGTATTGGCCAATAAAGGCGGTGTGTCTTTTTATGATGTAGTTCTTGTAGATGTAGTACCGAAAGGATTCAGTTTCATAAAAGGATCACCAACTATTGATGGCGTAACAATACCCGACCCCATATTAATTAATGGACAGTATTTATTTAAGATCGGTGATTTTCCTTCGTATACTAAAAAGATAATAAGTTACAGGATAAAGACTATAAATAATACAATTGACGGAAATTATTACAACTTAACATATGCAAAAGGAAAATATATTAATCAGAAAACACAACAGATTATGTCATACGAAAGTAAAATTGATGTTTCTGATGTGTGGATAGCAAGTGACAAATATTATTCATCAAAGGCTGGTAGTGAGGTGTTAGGTACCCATTTTGTTAAAAAGACTGTCTTTACACAAATTGTACTAGTTATCGCAGAAATTTCTTTTGTGTTAATTCTCTCTTCAATGCGAAAAAATAAATATTTTAAAAATATTTTCGCAATATCATTTCTTTTCATTCTGTTATACGTTTTTCCCGATTCGGTAAAAGCAGTCTCGGATACGGTATATCTTATGGATCTACCACAATACACAAATACAAATAATTTCAAATTGAGCTACGTTGCAGTGTCGGATTCAAAGGTAACTGCAAAATATTACGTCAGAAAAGATACGGACCCGATTTGGCATAATTTTGCATGGACGACTGGATATTCGGGATCGGTAGATATATCAGAACCATCCGTCATATATTCCGGTGATGGAAAATATATATTTAAGGTTGAAATTAACGGAAGTAAGGTAAGTGACGAGTCAGAAACCATAATAGACAGGAATATTCCATACCCCGTAACGATGTTTGTCAGAGAAATAACTAACACGGGTACATATTTACTTCATTGGAAAAATCCTAACATATCCGATATTGAGAAAATCTTGATATACAGATCCACACAAAAGCGATTTATTGCAGACAATAGTAGTATGGTTGGAGAAGTGGAGGGAGAAAAAGAAGCCGAAGTATTGTGGGAGGATGTAACATCCGACAACACGTTAAAATATTATTATTGCCTTCGTGTAATTGATAAGGCCGGAAATGCGTCCGGATTAGTCTGCAACGTAGATGCAACAACGGTAGCCGGGGAAGCAGCTTCGATATCAAATACTTTGATAGATTCAGTGCCACAAGACAAAGATATGGCATCCAAGGAAACGATAGATAATAATAAACAGGAAATGGAGGAGGTAGGGTCATCACAAACTCTGATCACATATACAATTCTTGCAATATGCGTAATATTGTATGGCTTATATGAATACAAGAAATCTATGGATATTAGTAATAAATCACCTAAAGATAGATAAATACCTTAATACTGGATATCTATCACGCATATTTTGTATACTGAATTAATGGAATCGGTGAAAACACAAGTTAAAAATACTTCAAAATGGATAGATAATTTTATTAAAGTTATTACAGTAATATCGTTTTTGCTGTGTGCGATAACCCTATATGTATCCAAATACAGATCCGGTACTATCTACAAAAGTCAGGTGGTGGTATGTGATACTGTCTGGAGTCAAGGTATGACCGAACAAAATCCCCTTGATAACCCAATTCACAGAATGTTTCTGGAAAACAAAAACAATTGTTTCGATAACGCACGAAGAACTTCGGAACTCTGGGAAAAGATAAGCTTTATTTCATTTTTCATAACACTGGTATTACCGTTGATATACTTTGGAGGTAAGAAGGTAATTAAAGATACATCTGATAAGATTTTAAGAGTTAATAGTATGACGAGTTCTAGCTGATTGATTCGGATTCCCAATTACGATATTATAATTTTAAATGTCTACACTGTCCTACGTGTTCAACCACCTTCTTCTTCCTGGCTATTCGAACAACCAGAAAGCTAAGATTCTACACTCCGAATCGATTGTCGTATTTGCTTTGCTTTTACTACTCGGGCGGTTTGTAATAAACAGTTTTCCTTCAATTGGTATCAATATATTGGGTTATGCATCTCAAATATCTACCGATGAAGTTATTAGATTGACCAACCTGAAAAGAGAAGCTGCCGGTATGCCCGCTCTAAAGTACAATGCACAACTCGCGGCAGCTGCAAAGGCAAAAGGAGAGGATATGATCAATCGCGATTATTGGGCACACGTAGCCCCGGATGGTACGCAGCCTTGGAAGTTTTTTAGCGATGCTGGTTATAAATACCGTTATGCAGGAGAAAATCTTGCAAAAGATTTTTCAAATCCCGATTCTGCTGTAGAGGCGTGGATGGCTTCTCCATCACATAAAGAGAACCTTCTTTCCTCTAAGTACGATGAAGTGGGCATAGCTGTCGTTGAAGGAGATCTAAACGGTGAAGACGCTACAATTATTGTCCAGCTTTTTGGAAAAAGATATGATACAACGATTGCATCAGCAACGACTAATGTTTCCGCAAAAACACAATCAGC
>CAYXCP010000167.1:0-2824 GCA_964463455.1 uncultured Gammaproteobacteria bacterium | reverse complement strand
TAATGTAAAAGATGCTATCGCCAGAGAAAAACAACTAAAAAATTGGCATCACGAGTGGAAGATAAATCTTGTTAAATCGAAGAATCCTTTACTAAGTGAAATTATTTTTTGAGGGATGCCGAAACAAGTTCGGCATGACAAAACATTACTTTACGTTTGATTTGTCATCATGAACTCGTTTCACGATATCATATGTTGTATAGGGATGCCGAAACAAGTTCGGCATGACAATATTAGTTATACCTGAATCACAAGGCTGGAGGGTTATGCAGTTACTTCTGGAACAACGACTGAGACGATTGTCTTTCCATGGCGAATACCATATTTGACAACGCCGTCAACGAGTGCATGAAGAGTAAAGTCTTTTGAGACCATTACATTTTCACCTGGCCATACTTTGGTACCGCGCTGGCGTACGAGAACATTACCATTACGAACGGTCTGTCCACCATAAACTTTGATACCTAGTCTTTTTGCGTGTGAATCTCTATTTCCTCGAACTGCGCGCTGCGCTTTAGTATGTGCCATGTCTTAGATGCTTAAAATCTTAATTTTTGTATATTGAGGTCGGAAACCGCGTAATTTTCGGAAGCGGACCTTTGATTTAAAACGTGCAATGCGAATCTTATCGCCTTTAACCTGTGCAATAATCTGTGCTTCAACAGGAGCTTTGACAAAAGGAGCTCCAACTTCAGCAGCCTGATCTTCTTCATTATAGACAGCCATAGTTTCGAGCTGAAACTTTTCGTTGTCTGCCTGATCTAATTTATTAACAATTAATTCTTCGTTTTCACGAACAATGTACTGTTTTCCGCCTGATTTGATAACTGCAATTTTTGCCATAGGTACATTATACAGGAAAAAAATATAAGTTCAATATGAATAATTCATGCGTAATATGTCATTCTGGGGAGCACGCCGATTCGGCGCGCGACTCCAGAATCTGATTCTGGATGCGCTCATTCTTCGCTTACCAGAATGACAATCAGTATCCAATCATCGCAATTCCCATCATCCAGGTGAGTTGGGAGGATCCGCCGTATGATATGAGTGGTAAGGTAATACCCGTAATCGGAAGTATGCCCAGGTTCATGCCGATGTTGACGAACATCTGAAATATCATAAAAGCAAAGAATCCGAGATACATCAGGAATTTGAAACGTGCTTCAACAGTCGCAAGGTAATAATATTTTAAAATGCGTTTAAACAGCATCACCGCCATCCAGATATAAAGTGCAATAACAGCTGCGCCACCGATAAATCCAAACTGTTCAACGAGAGATGAAAAAGCGAAGTCGGTATGGTTTTCCGGCAAAAAGTATAAGCGTGATTGCGTACCGAGTCCCAATCCCCTTCCGATAAATTTACCCGAGCCGACCGTAATGATCGCCTGTGTCATGTTATATGACGTATCATGTGTATCTACATGCGGATTGAAGAAACTGACAATACGCGCACGCTGATACTCTTTGAGCACTACCCAGCCTAGAGGTAATAACAAGGTAACGATGATAACCAGATACAATAAATATTTGCGTGGGATTCCTGAGAAGAAAATCATGGTGAAATAAATTGCTGTATACACCATAGCACTTCCAAGATCCGGTTGTTTGAAGATCATAATCGTAGGCAATGCAAAATAAAAGAGTGTCATCAGAAAAAAGCTGAAATCATTCCATAGTTTGCGATTGGACGAGATAAAATCGGCCATGAACAATATGAAGAATATTTTGAGAAATTCTGACGCCTGGAAGTTGAAGAAATAGAGATTAATCCATCGCTGCGATCCTTTTGCTTCAAGACCTATGATATACGTAGCTATGAGAAGAATGATAAATAACCAGTAGAAAAATAATGAATTCAGCCGAAAATACTGGATGCCGATTTTGCGCACTATCCAGAATACAGCTACGCTGATAAGCAAAAATACGACATGGTTAAGAACAAGACCTCGATGTGTTCCGAGTAAGTTAAAAAAACCTATCACATACAGAAACGCACTGGGAATGAGCATCGGTAGCATGCCTCATTATACCTTTTCTACGCTTACTTCTGTGCCGTAAGTTATCTTCGATGCTGACACTTGTTTCATAAGCTGCTCGCTGAACTGTTTATATCTTTCAGGAACGGTTATCGCGACTTTATCGGTCATTTTAGCACCCTGCTCTTTTCTGAGTGCCTGGATCTGACGGACGAGATCGCGAAGTTCACCTTCCGCAATGAGTTCAGGAGTAAGTGTTGTATCGTATGTAACATCTATGGTTTCACCTTTTTCCTGCCATTTAACTTCCTTTACATTGAGTTCATCTGCAAGAAGCGAGTCATAGGCATTCATATGCTCCTTGTGAGCAAATGCTTTGCCTGTTGGCAATGAAACGGTCATGGATGCAAGAGGCTGACGTACTTTGAGCTTATGCTCTTTACGCACGCGCTGACCTACTTCTGCAACCTCACGCACTGTCTGCATATCAGCAAATAACGATTCGTCAGGTGTGACAACCGTCTGTGGCCATGATGCAAGGTGAACAGATTCTTCATTTGTCAGACTTTTATAGATTTCTTCAGTGACAAACGGCATCATTGGGGAAAGCATAACCATGAGGTCAGCCAGAATTCTATGGAGTGTTGCATAGAACGACTCTTTATCTTTCTGATCTTCTGAATGGACCGTCACACGATTGCGGCTGCGGCGGATATACCATGTGGAAACATCATTCAGGAAACGCTCAGTTTCGAGACATGAGTCTTTTGCATTGTATTCGAGCAAACTTTTTTTTACGAATGCGTTCAGCCAATCGAGTCTGTTTTGAATCCAGAGATCGAG
>CAYXCP010000166.1:0-2841 GCA_964463455.1 uncultured Gammaproteobacteria bacterium | reverse complement strand
GACCGCGCAGAGCGACATCACATAGAATATTCGGTCATTGGTGAAAATCTTGCATTTGCACCGGATGTATATCTGGCGCATCAGGGCCTGATGAATTCGGAAGGTCATCGTAGAAATATTCTGTCACTCGAATACAGTAAAGTTGGCATTGGCGTAATTGATGGTGGACCATTTGGACGGATGTTTGTACAGGAGTTTTCGGATTAGTGCGCAACGGCAACTGCCACAAATCGTTTGCTATCCAGAAAACCCGTGCACGTATAGATCGTTATGCGCGCGTCTGAAGATGGATCGAGTATGTGAATCTGCGAAGGGGGTACGACTGCCGTCTTATCAATAATAAACGTTTTCTTCGTTCGATCGCGATATTCAATAATTATTTTTTGTCCCGGTTTTGAATAGATCAGGTTACCTAACAGACTCGTCCAATTGTGTCCATATAAAATGCTATTTCCTTTTTGTCCAGGCACCGGTGATTGTGACCAGTATGAAATACCTTCTGTCGTTGTCTCCCATACGTTATTGTGAATTGCAGCACTGTAGATAGGCAAACTGATGTGAAGTGAGGGGATTTCCAGGTATTCAGGAGGATTATCATCGTGTGATTGCGTTACTGGTGCAGCAACTTTTTTAAATGCAAGTCTCTGCGGATTATATCGAAGCCACATGAGGTATGCTGTTGCAAGCAGTAATCCGATGCCGACTACCATCAGTAATCTAGCAAAAAGCAATGAAGATGTTAATCTTTGTTTTTGCGTTCCCATACTATACCCGCCGCGAGTGAGACGGTGCCGAGAACTGCTAAGGTATACATGAATGCAATATTACCGGTAGATGCGAGTCCGAGAATATCTCCACCACCAACACCAAGTACCGTACCCGGTGATGAGTTAGAAGAAGATGAATTTGATGATGAGCTCGATGACGAATTTGATGATGAACTGTTGTTTGATGAGCCCGGGTCACCTGGATCGTTTGGCGTAGATCCACCACGACATGCATATGTAAGGTTATGCGCGATATATGGATGATTGCCCAATCCCCATACACTACCATCAGGTATATAGGTCCATCCTGCATATGTGTATGACTTTATTTCATCCTGAGTTAAATCTGAAGCATTCCACCAGTTAGTCTGTATACCAGAGCCGTCTGGAGGACAGAAACACTGCATGTAATTATCCTGTGCGATGTTATATACCGTATCTTCACCCTGTACAAGTCCCTCTTTACCTGCGATACCATGTTCGCCATCAGCATAATGAGCACTGATTGTTCCTTGTGCATTTAAACATGAAGCAAAGTCAGGCATCGTAGATCCGAATGCCGGTATGGTCGCGAGCATCAGAAGAGCAGCAACGGTAACAATATGTGTAATAGTTTTTTTCATAATAAACCCGTACTAATTTGTTATAGGATTATAACATATGAACTCATACAATATAACATTATATGTAAGTGCATCAATGAGCATCGTTATTCAGGCGTGATAAAAATAGCGGTTACTATCTGGTATAGATATATAGTTTAATAAATCAGGCTATTGGAGGGATGGCCGAATGTGCAGGATGAGCAAGAGGTTTGTAAAAGAGAATAAAGATGAACGCAGCAAATGCCATGACAATTGCAGACACTACGATAGGAGCCTCAGGAGTTAATTTGGCAGCGATATAACCTGATAAAAGGGGAGGTATGGCTTGTGCAAAGGCAGTCACACTTGAGTTAATGCCCAATATTTCTCCCTGGATAGATGCATCGGTGTTTCGACTCAGAAGTCCGAGTGCATTAGATTGAGCAAGACCGTTAAATATTGCAAAGAATGGTGCAACAAGTAGCAGGCCAACCCATGTCGCTGGTAGGAAATACCCAAGTACCGCAAGTGCAGTGCCGATAAGTGCATACCGGACAACCGTGTGTTCTTTACAAATCATGGATACACGAGGAGTGATTACAGCCTGTGTGACTGCTATCCAGACGCCCACATAGGAAAAGAAGTCACCTATATTACTCTGAGTAAACTGAAAACGATTAAGTAAAAAGATGCTAAAGAACGAAGTGAAGAATGTAAATCCTGCCTGGAAAAAGAAATTAGTTACAAATAGCACATTTATTCCTGGGAGTGTGAATGCCTTAAAAATATTTGAAATCGCCCGTGTCCATTTGATGCGCACACGAACTTTCGGATTTTTGAGCGTTTCTGGCAGCAGAAACATGACTGATATGACATTGATACAACTACGTGCCGCTGCAAAAAAGAACGGAGTAGATGCACCAAACCATGAAACAAGCTGAGGATCAGATAACTTCCCACCCAGATAGGGTCCAAGTATAAAACCGAGACCAAATGCAGCGCCAATAAGACCGAAATTTTTTGCACGCGTTGCGGGAATGGTCACATCTGCTATTGCAGCCTGTGCTACTGAAATATTGCCACCAGTTACACCATCAAGAATTCTCGAAAAAAAGAGAAGGGGGAGATCGTGGGTAATTATTCCTATGGCAAATAAGAGGTAAGAAATACAAGTACCAATAAGTGAAACGGTTAGTATTTTCTTGCGCCCATAAATATCTGATAACTCGCCAAGTATAGGCGTAGATATAAACTGAGCGATCGAAAAAGTTGCAAGTAGCATCCCGAGCATAACATAGCCATCGCGTATAGTCATCGTCGGCGGCAGTAAATAGAAAGGTGACGCTTTATCAGCTAAAAGGAGAGGAATGACAGGAATAAGAATGCCGAATCCGAGCATGTCTACAAATACGGTGAAAATAATTACACGAAGAGGACGATTAACTTCTTTAGGCTTCATAGAGAATTTCATTGTAACACATTAGAAAAGC
>CAYXCP010000165.1:0-2861 GCA_964463455.1 uncultured Gammaproteobacteria bacterium | reverse complement strand
GGCGAGATACCTTCCGCGCTTCAAAAATAATGCAGGACCGGGTGAAAAATCATCCGAAGATCGAGTTGGTTTTGAATGCGGGTATAGAGGAAGTTATGGGTGCGATGAAGGTTGAAGGAATGAAGGTGGTACGAAATGACAAGTCTGAAATTATAAAGGTTGATGGACTGTTTATCGCAATCGGCCATAAGCCGGATACGGAACTGTTTAAAGATCAAATTACTGTCGATGAAAAAGGGTATATTTTAACGGTTAACCAGATGGCGGAACGATATATACGCAATGAAAAAAGTGTTTCTGCTGAGATGTTGAAAAAAATTAGAGAAGTAGAACATCATTTCAGTTATGCTACGAATATCCCAGGTGTTTTTGCGGCCGGGGACTGTGTGGATCATGCCTACCGCCAGGCGGCAACTGCTTCTGGTATGGGTGTAGCTGCTGCGATTGAGGTGGAGAGGTATTTAGAAACTACTTAATAGATTACGCAGCTTTTTGCGGATTTCGATGAATGGGAATTGCTCGTTTTGCCCCATCAACTGCTTGTGTAAATACTCTACGCATTTGAGCGAACCTTCCTATTTCTGTACTTACTAAAGATGGAATTTCTACCGGAGCAGATAATGGCATATCATTTGTTTGTAACCTACTGTCGCCTGGAGCTAGTGATTCCCCAACAGGTTGAATCTGAGGCTGAGTAGCGCTGGAAGTAACGAAGTTGGATTCTGGTAAGGCGTTAAGATCAAGTTTTGGCTTTTGTTCATTAAGAGCTAGGTATAAGTTATGAAAAAATAAAAGAAAATCACCATTTTCACCAGCGGTTACAATTGAGCCAGAAGATTCATCCCTAACCAACATACTTGTAATATTTGCGGCAACAGTTACAGCGCTAGAGTATTTTTTTGATACAAGGACTTCTGCACTCATAGTATGATACTATAATACTTAAATATGATCGTATCATACCATACGTTTACTACAAATGCAATACAATAAATGACTCTGTGAATATAATATTTGACCTCAAGATTGGTTGTCAGATCAGATTTATAGCTTTTTTTGTAGGAAACTACTTCAGTCTTGTTTATGTGTAAAGAGTATGTATAATATATCCTATAGTTGAGTCTTTTCCGCTTCAGATTTGCTCTGAAAGCGGAAGGAAAATCAATAATACTGAAAATGCAGTTATTTGCATTAGGAAGATTTTGATAACTTGAAGTGTCGAATTTGACTGTCAATTATTTTGATGCAAACTATCATCACAAATCTCCTCCAGATTCTGGATGTTTATAATTACAAGGCGGTGAAACACAAGGGTCGTTCCATCCGGCAACTCGTAAAATATGTGTTGAAATACCTAACATTCCATAAGTAAGAAAGATATTACGTCGTGTCTGAGGATTATTAATCTGTGTACTCAGTAAAATAAATTCACGCTTTAAAAAATGTAAAGCGTCGGTCAATTTTGATTGTTGAGGTTTTCCGGCACCTGATTCTGCTTTATTCATGATACATATATTATACACATTGTTATGAAAAAGTCAATTTTTACTATAATCCTTTTAAAGTATAAATTTTACTAAGCATATTGTATACTATAGGCTATGGAAAAACATAGACCTTCTCCCGCAGACAAAAGATTTACACCGGAACAAATTGATTATCAAGTCGAAATTTTGAGCAAAATATATGATCCTAATTGGGGAGGGTCACAATTTGAGGCTGTACGTGACTATTATCCTAAATGGAATTCGGACGATCGGCAAGGAAGTATTGAGGAAATTGCCGCAGAACATAGAACATTATATGCTCAGCTTACAAAATATCTTCCTCTTCAACTTCAACCAAGTTCAACGACTCCAATTTTAAATAATTATACAACTCTGCCTTTTTTCACAAAAGGTAAGCTAATATTTCCACAAGTGCTTACCAAAGAAGTGCCGCATCGCTTAATTCTGGTAAATGCTACTGAAGAAGCAGTAAAACGCCAGGCAGAAATGGGAAGCATGAATGAAAAAAGAGCAGTGAGAGCTATGGGAGCTGCAATAATAGCTATGATGACACTGCATGGTACAGTCGATGATGGTAATGGAAGAGCTTATTTGTCTTTGATTAAGACGTTTTCAGAAGAATCGGGATTTAATGGAATATATGATAATGATGCCTTTATAAATAATGGTAAATTTGAATTAGAAAAAGCACAATTGATATTGTTAATGTATGATATATCTACTGCAATTCGTTTCGTTGCCGGATACAATCTAAATAGCCACTATGGTTATATACCACGATATTTATATGATCCCCAAGTAATTGTTGATGAGAACTTTAGTCGAGATGCAACTCGTAAAGCAATGCGTGATCTTTGTTATCTAATTGTACATCGTAAACCTTCATCGACTGCTCAACGACCTGTTGTACATCGTAAGCCATTTCCTACCTTTCAAAAACCTGTTGTATAATAAAAATACAAATGATTCAGGTACTTTCTATATAATTTTTGCGTATCCAACTTTTGTATGATAGTATATGTAAGTGATCGTTTTATAAATTTATTTATTCTATGAACACTAAACCAAATCAAATGCTTGAATCGGCGCAGACAATTATCCGCAAAACAGGGAAACAGCTCGGACTTTCGGAAACCATGATTAAACGTATTGTCGAACCCGAATTCGTTCATGAACTCATGATCCCGATAAAAATGGACAACGGTGAACTTCAACTATTCAAAGGCTATAGAATTCAACATAGCAGTGCCATCGGTCCTTACAAAGGGGGAATACGATTTCATCAAAATGTCACCCGTGAAGAAGTACAGGCATTGGCAACTCTCATGAGTATAAAGTGCGCGGTTGCGGGAA
>CAYXCP010000164.1:0-2914 GCA_964463455.1 uncultured Gammaproteobacteria bacterium | reverse complement strand
ATCAATAATTTTTTTACCATTTATGTATGCGGATACAGAAGAAGTGGGTATCTGAATTTTCAGATTGGTAAACACATCATTCCATACAACGCCATTTCGATGGACATGAATAACATCGCCCACATTATCATGTAAATGAGCTTTTTCGAGTTGTTCATCTTCTTTATCACTTGTATTCTCGTGAGCGCCACATGGTTTCAGATGCATAAATTCTGTAGAGGAATAGTCCTGGAGTTTTCCGTTGATGTAAATCTGAAAACCGGCATGATAATGGACGGGAGGAGTGTATATATATTTTTTATAAATAAAAAAAGAAGCGACTATAATAATTCCACACAATATGAGAGATAAAAATATCTTTTTTATCATACTTATTCTGGAGCCTGATCAATCATCATAGCGTCACGTTCTGCGCGTCGAGCCATAAGTCTTTCTGCTTTTTTCTGTGCGAGTGCATCTTTCTTTTCTTTCTGTGTATTTATTTCTTTATCTACCATTTTCTGACATTCAGGATTTGGGCAGATCTTCTGTGTGCAGATGACTTCATTTGCATCGAGTTTTTCTTTCCAGGTTTTTAATACAATGCGTTCTGTGCCACAACGACTGCATGGACTTGAATATGTTTTTTGCATAAGTCTATATGAATTGATGATTATCCTCTATGTAGTTTTCCTGTTTTTCTTCTCTTGATAAGTTTCTTCACTACTCCTGTTGTGCGCTTCTTTATAACAGATTTCGAACGTTTGGTTGATCCTCTTTTTTTGTTCACCATAATGTATATATGTACAATAACATATAATGGCTTCAGAGTCAATCGTATAGCCTGCTTTTACACCTATTTTTCAGGATATTCTCAGTGATAAGCGTTATAATCATGGCATGCGAATACTTATTGTGGAAGATGAACATAAAATAGCTGCATCAATAAAAAAAGGTCTGGAACAGGAAATGTATGCAGTTGATGTGGCATATACAGGCACGGAAGGATATGATCTTGCCTCTACAGAAGAATATGATCTTATAATCCTTGATATATTGCTCCCGGGGATGGATGGTGTTACCGTATGTAAAGAACTTAGAAAAAAACAGATTCATACTCCTATCATCATGCTTACTGCGAAAGGGCAGATCCATGAAAAAGTTGATGGATTAAATGCGGGTGCCGATGACTATCTCACCAAACCGTTTGCGTTCGAAGAATTGCTTGCTCGTATCCGCGCGCTTGCACGAAGACCAAAGCAGAGTTTAGGTTCTGTACTGAGTGTCGGTGATTTAACCATTAATAGTCTGACATATGAAGTGAAGAGAGGAGACACTCCTATTCAACTTTCCGGTAAGGAATATGCACTTCTGGAATATTTAGTACGTCATCATGGAAAAGTAGTTACGAAAGATCATATAATCAATCATGTATGGGATTATGATGCAGATATCTTACCTAACACGGTAGAAGTCTATATTGGCTATTTACGAAATAAAATTGATAAAGCATTTCCTGATAAGCCATCATTTATTCATACCGTTCGTGGTTTTGGATATAAATTTGAACCCTCAACATAATGTTTCATTCAGCAAGGATTAAACTCACTCTCTGGTACCTTGCCATAATTCTGTTTATCAGTCTTCTTTTTAGTGTTGTTATTTTTAGTGTGTTGAATAATGAATTGATGCGCATAGAGCGCGTCCAGTCAATTAGACTAGACCGTCAGAGAGATTTATACGATAATCTTCCTGCAGAAATACAAGCAAAATTACCTCGTCCACCTGTACAGCCAATTGAAATTGAAGAAGCACGCGCACGAATTATTCTAAGTCTCATCGTTGTAGACTCTTCTATTCTTCTCTTATCTGCCATCATTGGATATATACTCGCTGGCATGACACTGAAGCCTATTCAGAATATGGTTGATGAGCAGAATCAGTTTATTGCTGATGCATCTCACGAATTACGTACCCCACTTACTGCATTGAAAAGTTCTATAGAAGTAACGTTGCGGGATAAAAAACTTACGTTACCTGATGCGAAAGAATTGATCAAAAGCAATTTAGAGGAAGTGAATGAACTGCAATCACTTTCAGACTCTCTTCTTCAGCTTGCTCAATACCAGCGTATTGATGGAACAATGTCTGTAAAGGAAGGGGATATCTCTATAGCGATTCATGAAGCAGTAAAAAAAGTCTCCGGTATGGCGCAGTTAAAAAAGATACGCATCGATGTAGAATCTAGTTCAGTAAAGATTGAAACAGATATGACTCTTGTTACTGAAATACTCATTGTATTGCTCGACAATGCTATTAAATATAGTAATCCTGATGAATCAATCGCGCTTAAGGCATATAAAACGGATGGAATCATACGTATCAATGTTATTGATCATGGTATTGGTATCTCTGAAAAGGATCTACCTCATATCTTTAAGCGATTTTACCGAAGTGATAAATCACGGTCAAAGGAGGAAGTAGGTGGGTATGGTCTGGGACTTTCTATTGCCAAAAAAATAACACAGGTACTCCACGGATCTATCTATGTTACCAGTGTCGAGAATGAAGGATCAACGTTTACCGTTGACTTACCGCTAAAACAGAAAAAAGCATCGTGATTATTCAGGTGATTATCAGGTTCAGGTAGTACTATACACATATGAAAACATTCTTTGGGAATATCTTGAGCACTTTTATGAAATCCGCGCTCTGGCAGAAATTAATAGTAATAGCGATAATCGGCGCTTTGGGTTGGTACGGATACTCTACTTTTTTCGCCGGTTCTACACAAAAAACTTCATATCAGACTGATACTGCTCAAAAGGGAACGTTAGTTGTAGCGGTAACTGCAACGGGCAACGCAATAAGTTCCAACTATATTGACGTTTCCAGTCAGGCTAACGGTATTGTAAAAGAGGTATACGTCAAAGAT
>CAYXCP010000163.1:0-2921 GCA_964463455.1 uncultured Gammaproteobacteria bacterium | reverse complement strand
AGCTTTGAAGTTCATATACCTATCATAGCAAATACCTTATTTGGGGACAAGTCTAATATTGAGTGGGAGTTTAAATTGGAGAAGTGTAAATAATCTAGTTATTTTTTCCATGTGTTTTTAGCAGAGTAAATGGTACCGCCATAATCACAGGTAGCAGTAGCCAATTCTGTTGTAATGTTAACCAGTAATGATCAACCATTCCGGTAGCAAGGATAGCCACAAATGTCAGATAATAAAAAGCAGGATATCGCACTGATCTGAAAAATGTATAGAGAAGGTATAAGGTATAGCCAGCTAACAAAAGTCCCGCCTGGGTAATAAATAACAATATGATATTATGGACTGGCTGCAGGAAAAAATATGATTGTTTAATCGGAAACTCATTCTGACTTACCAGATAGGCACCCACACCTGTACCTGTGATAGGATGTTGCAAGAAAATACTTAATGCATTCTGCATAAGCGTGATCCGCTTATCCAGTGTATACGGGTCGCCATGTATGCGAGTAAAAACGAATGTAAGAACTGCCAGGATAATAATCCTTCCGTACTTGCACATCCGGCAATCTATGACATCTTTTTGAAGCAAGTAGAATGCATTCAGTATGGCAAAAACGATAATAGCAGTTTTTGAAAACGAAAGGAGTATGAGCATTGCGAACATGAGCAACAGACCGTTTTTCTTCCATGGATAATCTTTTAATACAGGTATCGTAAGTATAGCCATATACAGAGCTAGATAAAATCCAGCCATTGAGTTTGGATGTGAAAAACTACCATATGGTCGTAAGAATTCCACTCCGTTCCATGAGGCTTTAGCAATATCAGGAGTTGATAGATTAAGCGCTCGTTCACCAAGGAAATAGAATATTCCTTGCAATGTATGTTTCTCAATAAACTGTGCGAGCGATAATCCAAGTTGTATACCCGCTGAAACAAGAAATACAGTAAGTATTGTTTTGGCAGATAATTTTGCGTGGCGAAGAATGACAAACATCGCATATATCTCCAGGCATTTAATAAGCGAATAGATTGAGATAAAAGGAGAAAGCGAGAAGATGATATTGATAGCAAATAGGATCAGAAATATATGAAGTCTCACATCACTTATTGCTTTTTTGAATAAGTTCAAATTGATGATAATGAGTGCCAGTACTATCAAATCGGTAAGGTACAAGGTGGGAGCTAAATAATCGATCCGAACACCTGATAGAAAGGAAAAGGGCAAAAAGAAATGTTTGCCGAGTTGGATTGGCAGAAGGAAGAGAAGCAAATAGATCAGATATTTGTTATATTTCATGGCCTATCTGTATTCTAGCAAATCGCTGTGCTACAATTGGGTGATGAGAATCCAGAACCGCAAATATCAGCGGGAATACTCAGTTATAGAGACTTTTGAGGCCGGTATATCATTGACTGGCGAAGAGGTCAAATCAATTCGTGCGCAGCAACTGCGTCTAGACGATGCTTTCGTGCGTATTATGGAAGATGGACCTTACTTAATTAATGCCGATATCCCAGTGTACAGATTTGCGTCTGCGAAAGGGTACCAACCACGCAGATCACGAAAATTACTTCTTCATAAGAAAGAATTATTGCGATTAAAAGTAAAATTACAGGCTGCCAAGGGTTTGACCATTGTACCTATAGCATGCTATAATAAAGGACCTCTTTTTAAGCTCGAAATCGGCCTTGCAAAAGGAAGAACTGATCTTGAAAAACGCAAACTGGAAAAAGCGCGTGATGTCAAACGGGCAATTGATAAAGAGATAAGAGAGTATGAAAAATATTAAGGGGATGACAGGCTTCGACGGGGAACTCGCACATTTATAAACGGTTGGGGCGGATCTATCCGCAAATAGAAAACTTTAGATGCAAAAAATGAAGGCATCGAAGATCTTAAAGCAATGGCACGTGATATGCTTAAAGCTCAATTTGGCTACGGCCAGATGGCTTTTGCGTAAAACGGGTCGCTTTGATCACTCTTATCCGGTTTTCCTCGGTTCTTACTGGTGTAGAGTTTAACCAATCGAGGTGAGGGAATTTTACCATTCCCGATTGGGTACGATTCCCAAAGACACTTATAATCGGCAGTTACGCAACGGTTTGACTATGCAACCGGGCGTAACAGCAAGTAAAAATATTCTAACCCTGACTAAACGTTTTTAACTGTGTTTCCTCGGACCCGGGTTCAACTCCCGGCATCTCCACCAGATTGGTTTTTGAAGATTCTAGATCTTTCATTAGCTTGAGAGGATAAGCCAAAGTAGTGGTTCCAAATCCTGTATTGTAATCATACGGGACTTTCTCTTCAAAATACATATATAGGATTGTCCTTTTAGCTTCTATATTTTCTTTTTTCCATAGGTCCAAAGGCCTTTCTAAGACTGATGTAACCTTCTTATAGGCGGTTCCAAATTCTTTATCGGTGTATTTTGCGTTTGGCACGTACTCATTGAGTTGTTTCTTTTTAGCGAGCAGCTTTTCTATTTCTTTCTCGTAGATCCATTTCATATCAGGATTGTTAGTTTTGCCTATTTGTACTGCGTAAGCATTAATCTGTTGGTCTATATCATTCATCTGTTCCATCCATCGCTTACTCATAACAAACGCATTTTGTTGCTCTTCTTTCCAAGCATATCTAAAGACTTCTTCGCTCGCATTGATAATCTCCCGACTCGGTTTACTAGCCTCTAGAGCTACCTCAAAATCGCTCTCTAGACGGGTTTTAGCGACGGTTTTATACTGAAAGGGGCATCCACCAGTCTTGCACCAATAATAAGGGTATTTTTGATCGCGTCCTTTACTCCAACTTGCGGTCATTGGCCTGTTACAGCAAGCGCATAATACAAGGTTCCTTAATGGAAAGTCTAAGTTATAGTCTTTTCTAAGTGTGGGCTTAGCCTTTCCTAGTAATTTAT
>CAYXCP010000162.1:0-2939 GCA_964463455.1 uncultured Gammaproteobacteria bacterium | reverse complement strand
TTGGGGATATAGTGCCCCTGCTGTTCTTCTTCTTGGTGTGTTTAAACAGGTTAAGATGAGCAGCGGTATTGTATTTAATAGATTGTATATCTACAAAGAAATAGATGGAATAGAAAAAACACCCAAGGAGTGGGCAAGCGTCTATAGAGCAGGAGCACCTGAGGTGTTTAAAAATATCAAGATATATGCAGATCCTGCTATGTTTAACAAACTACAGGATTCATCGTTTAGCATAGCAGATCAATTTAAACGTGAAGGTGTATACACATATAAATCAACGAATAACCACTTGGCTAAAATAACCACTCTACACAACTGGCTCTCACTAGCACCTGATGGCATACCGTATATGTTGATAGCAGAGAATTGTAGAAACCTTATTAGAACAATTCCTGAAGCTATGTATGACGAACACGTTACAGAAGATGTAGATAAGAACTGGTCAGAAGATCACTGGCATGATGCACTCTCTTATCTTACGGGTATGATGAAGTGGATAAACGCTGGACGATCAGGAGGAGTAGATCACAACCCAATAATTAGAAGGCCACGTATGTATGATTCAAAGGGTAAATTCCTCTCACCTGACACAGCGTTGTTTGAGAAACTACCAAACGCTTCAGGCATTTATATACCTGATAAATGGAAAGAATAGATTTGCTATACTAAGTTATGGATGGAATAATCATAAGCCACGACGAGATAAAGAAATCCAGAGTATCACTACAAATAATCTCCGTAGTCATTACAAAGGATGAGCGAGATCCCCAGAACGAACGAATACACGCTTTTCACTGTACTAACTGTGGAACGATAGTGTGTCAGCATAAGGGAAGAGTTGTCTCTATCATGCCAGGGTCTACACCATTTACATTACCGATTATTATTAAATGTGGACGCTGTGGAGTATATTTTCAGATAAACGATATAGTGTAGGTGATATAATTAAACCATACGGTATATAGCCGACCTTTGAACGGGTCGGTATTTTTTAACTATGACACTAGCAACTCCCGACCTAATGAGCAAAGAATCAGCAATGACTGAAGTAGTAAACGCAAATGAGGGCGTTGTACAGGTCCAAGATCCTCTTTCTATTGATATTCCCGATGCAGATATACGGAGAATAATAGACGACAGAATTAAACTTTCTAAACAGTTTTTTGAAGAGAAATACAATCTTTCAACGTGATTGCTGCAGGTTTCGATGGTGGAGCGCCTAAGTACCGAAAGTATGAAGCACGATATCTTGACAACGCTATTTATGAGATAGAGAAATCAATCAAGCCTGTGGCAATGAGCAGACTACCAGATATGATGGTCACTCCCTCATATGACGTTCCAGAATCAAAGCAAAGCGCAGAAGATATAAGCTCAATAGTCGATAGTGATATTAAACGACGAGAAAATAGAAAAGTTATAGGAATGGCATTTAGACATCTTCCTGTGTACTTTACAGGTGTTATTAAGTGTATATGGAATCCACAATTGGGAGATGGTGGAGATTATCAGTTTATCAACCCGCATCCTGAGAATATCGTTATGGATCATCACTGTAAGGTGAATGATGCCGATGAGATGAGTTATATCGCAGAAGCACAGGAATTATCCGTGGAAGACATCATCATGCGATTTCCGAAGAAAGAAGAAGAGTTTAAAACAGAACTGCGACGATATGGCGTATTAGTTGAGGGTAAGCCAGAATGGAAAGCACTCGCTACAGTTGTGAAATACTGGGAGGTTTGGTTTACTTGGTATAAGAAGAAATCAAACAACGAATATGAAAGAATTGAGGGGGTTCTGTGGAAGTATGGCGATTGTATTTTAGGAAAGATGAAGAATCCTAACTATGACTATGAAGGACAGACAAAGTACTTCACCTATGATGAGATGCAAAAGCGAGAAGCCAATCCACAAGATATCATGATGGGCATGATGAGTGGGGACATGAGCAATCTTCAACAGGAAACTATATATAGAAATTACTTTGACAGACCACGAAAACCATATTTCTTTATGGGATATGACCAATGGGGTAAACAACCACTGGATGAAACATCACGTGTAGAACAAAACATAATAAATCAAGAGAATATGGATTCTATCGGTAAAAGGATTATTGAAATGTTAAAGGATAGAGGTAAGCATATTTTCAGTAAAGAATCAGCACTTACAGCAAAAGATATAGAAAAGATGGATATGAACAATCCAGATCAGGATGTATTAGTTGATGGTGATGTAAATAAAGTACATGCCTATATTCAACCACAACAGCCAACACAACAACAGTTTGCTGAAATGGGTCAGGCACGTAACCGAATGTTCTCACTTGCTGGTGCGACCAATCTAAATGGAGTACTCCAATCTGATACCGCTACCTCTAATCAAATAGCGAGAGAAGCCAACTACACACAAATAGACGACCTCACAGAAGATACGATTAACGCAGCAGCCGAATGGATGGCAACATGGGCTATGCAGATGATTAAACTTCGATACACCCAAGAGAAGATGAGAAAGATACTGGGTAAAAAAGGTGAAGTAACCTTTATGCGAATTAAAGGTGACATGATAGAAGACGGAATGGAAGTAAAGATTAAAGCATCAGGAACAGACAAAATAAAGCGACAGAAGAATGCTATGGAAATGGCAAACCTCAAGATGATTGATCCTGTCTCCTTCTATGAAGATATGGATATGTTAGACCCAGAAGGAAGAACAGAGAAATTAATGCTATTTAATACTGACCCTAACTTATACATGATGAAGTATGTAAAAAACATGAACGATCAACAGGTCGCACAAGAGATAGCACAACAGTCACAAATGGCAATACAAGCTCAAGGTTTAGCTGGGCAGGGAAACACATCTCCACCAAGCTTACAGAAACAACCACCGCAAGGCGGAGTAAATGCAGCGGGAGGGTCACCTTCCCAGCC
>CAYXCP010000161.1:0-2952 GCA_964463455.1 uncultured Gammaproteobacteria bacterium | reverse complement strand
GTCGGTGGAATGATCTATCCACCAAAAACATATTTTGAAGGACTACGCAATTTAGCAAAAGAACATAATGCACTTCTTATTTTTGATGAATGCCAGACAGGACTTGGCCGAACAGGCACATGGTTTGGATATGAACATTATGGCATAATTCCTGATATTCTGGTCCTTGCAAAGATTTCAGGAGCAGGTTTCCCAGCGTCAGCAGTAGTCATGTCGACTGAAATTGCTGATGCTGTCGAAGGAAAATTTATTCACTTCAGTTCACATCAGAATGATCCGCTCTCAGGCGCTATTCTTGCGTTTGTGATACGACACATGAAAGAGAAAAATATTCTTAAAAAAATTAATGATCGCGGTAACTTGATATTACGAGAGCTCAAAAAATTACAGAAATCAGAACCGTGGCTGGAACATCCACGAGGCATGGGACTGATGCTTGGGTTTGATGTTCCTCAGAGGTTATTTGCAAACGGCAGAAACCCCGGCGCCGATCTCATAACAATCCTCGAAAATAACGGCGTTATCATACAGGCTATCAGAAGAGGAAGAACATTTCGTATACTTCCGGATTACTTGATTAGCCGGGCAGACTGTATACAGTTTATTGAAAAATTAAGACAGGCATTTATCGAATCACATCAGATGTATGGATAATACGCGTTTACCTAAAACTGCAGTACTCATGGCCGCATACAATAAAGGAGCCATAGTAGATAAATGCCTTGAGGCGATCTCGCATAGTGATTTTAAAAGCTTCTTTGACATATATGTTGTGGATAATGGATCTATTGAACATATCAAACCGATAACTGATAAGTATGGTGCACATTATCTGCGCCTCGACAAAAATGTCTATGTATCTCGTGCATTGAATGAACTGTACGAAGAATTCAATATTGGCAAAACTCACAAATATGCCGTGTTCATGGGCAATGATGCAATGGTTGATGATAGAACGTTCTGTGAGATGGTACTGTTTCTGGAAGCACACAAAGATGTCGGTGTAACGGGTCCTGTACACTATGAATGGAACTCAAAAATAGCACGCTCCCGGGGACTTACCATTCATCCGGTAACGAGTTTACTCGTGAATTTTATGGATGATAAGCCGGAGTATCGTATGAATCACTTTCATAGTATGTACATGATTCGTACGGAGGCTTTTAACAGAGTCAAAGGCTTTGACCATATATTATTTCCCATGATTTTTGAGGAACCTGATATCGGTGAACGAATAAGAAAACACGGATATGACGTGCGATGTTCCATGAAATCTAATATCTGGCATCCGATCGAAATCGAAAAGAAAAAAGAAGAAGTTAAAAAAATAAGCATCAGACAGGATAGATTATATTCAAATAAACCGAAAGCATATCTGTTTTTCAGAAACAGAATTATTTATATGTCACTGTATTCTTCAATCTGGCAGTTTATCCTATTCCTGTTTGTATTTAATCCATTGATATTCGTGTATTATCTGCCGACAATAAAGACAGACGACAGACAGTACGCATTGTCCGGCATGTGGCACGGCTTTGTCTTTGGGATTTCGAGAAACAGAGATTTTATCAGGAAGAAAAACAAAGAAGTTTTAGATATATAGTGTATTCCCTGGCAAGTCTCAACATGACCGGGTATCCATCATGTCGTCCCGAACCTGCCTGCCGGCAGGCATGGCTTGGTTGAGGATCCCATAATTTAAAGAGATGCTGAAACAAGTTCAGCATGACATAATAATAATGACAAATAAGTTACAATATAATATTCTATGAAAACAAAACCAGTCACATTCGACGATTTTAAAGGTCACCCGCATCCCGCATCAAAACTCTTCCGTATTATCGAACTCATGGCAGTTTACAATAACACCAAAGGCCATGATTTCAAACAACCATCAATGGACTTAGGCTGTGGTGACGGGTATCTTTCCTCCATACTTTTTGATGAACATTTCACCTATGGTATTGATAACGGCGAAGCAAATGATGTCCATGTCGCAATCGAAAACAAGTTATATGACAAAGTCCTTATTGAAAGTGCAGAGAAAATGTCACTCCCGGACGAATCACTTAACTTTGTATTCTGCAATTCAGTAATCGAGCATATTCCCGACAATGAAGCAGTGTTACATGAAGTAGGAAGAACTCTCAAAAAAGGCGGCAGTTTTGTATTTACTTCACCGAGTGATAAATTCAAGGAATATCTCTACCTCTCGAATGTCCTTTCATCAATAGGTCTGGGTTTTCTGGGGAATATATATAAAGAAAAAAGAAATAATATGCTTAATCACTTCCATACATATGGTCATGAGGAATGGACACGAAGACTTGCAAAACACGGCATGAAAGTAATAAAACATTCGTATTACATATCAAAAGAAACAAATATGTTCTGGGATAAGATCGCACTGGAAACAAGGATACGCGGATTATTTGATAAAAAAGCAGAAGATCACGTATACGAAAAATACAAAAATAAAATTGATGAGTTTTACAGAAAAGATCATGTGTCCGATGATAGAGGAGCAAGTCTCTTCATCTGGGCAGAGAAGATATAACCGTCACGTCGTTCGCGAACGACGTGACGGTTACTGTTTTGGTCTGTACCTCGATACCTCCTACCTGCTACGATTACGATTTGCGCTGATGATAATACCTACTATCAGACCGATAAATGGTAGGGCCGGGATGATGAACGCCCAGAGCTGATTTGTGCAGAAGGCGTAAACCAACACCATGTTGAAAGGGAGCGGAATACCCTTCTCTTTCAACCCCACTAGATATGGTCCGTTCAGCCGCCATTCGACATACAGAAGAACGAAGATGGCAGCATATAGGGCCAGACCTACTAGCCCTGCCTATACAAACGCGGGTCTACGTTTCATAACGCCTCCTCTAACAGGTTTATACGCTTCATATATTATAGGCTTTTATAGTATTCTCATCATTCAAA
>CAYXCP010000160.1:0-2970 GCA_964463455.1 uncultured Gammaproteobacteria bacterium | reverse complement strand
CGCCTGAGTGACATCGCTAACAGGAGCTTTGGTCAACGAGCCACCATCCAGTTTGGAAATAGAACCCGTAAGGTGAGATTTCTGCTGTACGCCATAACCGATCACCACTGTTTCGTCCAGCTGTGTGTCGTTCACCTCTAATCTTACATCGATTTTCTTTCTGTCACCAACCGTTACCATTTGGTCAGTGTAACCAATATAAGAAAAAACAAGAACAGTCTTCTTGCTTTTCACCTCTATGGAATATTTACCATCCATATCGGTAATAGTGCCAGCAGTGTTACCTGCATCACCTTTCACAGCAACAGTAGCACCTACTAAAGGTCCTTCTGTATCAGTGACGGTACCATGTATCACTATCTGAGCATTGACAGCAGCACTAAGACATAGCGCTATCATTGTCATCAATAAGTTTGTTTTTAAAAGTCTCATAGGCTTTCTTTTTAAGAATTATAGATATTTTAGTTTCTATGCGCAAAGATAATGCAAATCGAATGCATAACATTCAAGCTCGCTTGAATGTTATGCTGAGATGCTGCTTATCGTCTGCAAAGATAATACTTAAATATGATAAACAAAACTTTTTGGTATACCAATTATATTAGTTTAACGTTTCGTTATTTTTTTCTTGCCTTTATGTGAATTATCGTTAATTCGATTCCGGTTTCATGAAATATACAGAATAATTATGTACCTTTGCGCTAAAATACAAGTAAAGCAGAATATGTCTATGAAACAAGAAACCAACCACTCACCAGTCGACAGAGTAGTAGCCTACATCAAAACTCAGATTGCAGAGAAACAAGTCAACCCTGGCGACCGCTTGCCTTCTGAAAGAAAGCTATCAGAGCTCCTGAAAGTAGGAAGACCGCACATCAGAGCAGCACTACAAAAGCTTGAAACTTATGGTGTTGTAGAAACAAGACCACAGAGCGGAACCATCGTAACCGAATTTTCTAAAAGCCAAATTGACAATCTATTCAACGAAACTCTGAAGGTTGACAAGTACGATTTTTATAGTCTTGTACACGTGCGCGTACTATTAGAAATAGATGCCTGCACCCTTGCAGCCACCAACTGCACAAGCGAAGACATCGACAAAGTGGAAAAGGCACTCAGAGAGTTGGAGGACTGCCAAGATCCTAAGAAAAGGATCGAGAAGGATTTTGCATTCCATCACGCCATAGCTTGCAGTAGCCATAACCCCGTATTGGCTTCTCTACTGCTTATCATCACACCAGACATCATGAAGTTCTATCATAAATATAGATTCTGCTCCGTGCCTGAGCGACAGGTAATCACAGAACACAGAGACTATATTGCTAAGATGAAAGCACGCGACACAGGAGGCATGAGAGAGTTGGTACTAAGCCACTTAGCTAATCAGATAAACTTTGCTAAGTCACAAAGAAAAGACTGAACAAACACCTGACAGCACCCTGACAATCGGGGTGCTGTTTTGGCTTCATAACCTATTATAATAAAAGCACAATTGGCTATATTGGTATATTAATTAATTATAATTAAACCATAATACACTTAAATATTATTAAACGTTAATTGGTTTACCAATTTTTTTGTTTATATTTGCACCGTTTTTAGTTACCAAAAATAAAATATAAACGATTATGAAACATTTATTATCATTAATGACCGTATGCTTGCTCTCACTCAGTGCGCAAGCACAAAAAACATGGGACTTTTTAGACCTGAGTGAATCTATCCCTCTCATCGAGGCAGATAACATTAACTGGAATGTTGATAAGTATAAAACAGATGCTCCTGATGTCCCTGTACAGTGGAGCAACAAAATCGCCTTTACTGAATGGAGCACCTTGAAAGCCAATGGCGAAGAGATTCCAGCAACCAAAGGGCTTATGTTTATTGGAGGTGAAGGCAAATTGCTTTTCTCTATCAGCAGCAAGAACAAAAACTATTTTAAGCTGAACAATAATAAAGCTAAAATCAAGATTTGCAACCTCAAGAAGGGGCAGAAGCTCACTATCGTGGGGCTGAGCGGAAGTAAGACCGAAGCTCGTACTTTTACAGCAGAAGAAAACCTCAAGGTGACAAGCGGTATGGAGCCCACAGTAGAAGAACAAACCAGCGAAGCTGAAGTGATAAACGACGGCGACATCGTCATTGGCTGCACCAACGCCATGAACGTCTATTCTATCAGCCTCAGCGCAGCCGACGCCACGGGCATTGCGCAGACAACTATCAGCAAGCCATCAGGCAACGATAAGTTTTACACGCTCGACGGCAAGCAGGTGAAACCCTCACACAAAGGCATCATCATTGCCAATGGAAAGAAATACACCAATAAATAATTAACTAACATACATTTATTCTACATCATGCCATCGAGCAACTCGATGGCATGGTGCATATCTTGCTCGAAAGCAGTATGGTCGAGCAGATAATGCGGAGTGCCATTAGCCAACAACTGGTAGAGCGCAGGGGGCATCCCATCTACATATTGGCTGATGGCATATTCTATATTATCACGCTGCGTATGACGATGAGAAAATTCATACACACGCAGCTTCTGATGGAAGAAGCAATA
This sequence comes from uncultured Gammaproteobacteria bacterium, assembly GCA_964463455.1. Lineage (GTDB taxonomy): Bacteria > Patescibacteriota > Microgenomatia > UBA1406 > GWC2-37-13 > JBDKFK01. The sequence goes on along the minus strand of CAYXCP010000160.1, from coordinate 404 downwards.
GGCCGACTCGATACTATCCTTACTAAAATTTACCCCCAGTTCGGGATAAGAAAAGTTCAATAAAAAGTTTGTAGTCTCACAAATATTTTGTATCTTTATAGGTAAAAATCAAACAGTTATAAAAATATTTGATATGACTACCGATTACAAAGTTACAGAATTATTTTGTATTATAGACGAGTTTTGCAAATATTTTGAAGCAGAAAACGCAGGAAATTTGCTGGAAGACAGCAGTGACATCAAGCGTAGAAGGCGTTCTGTCTCATTGTCAGACAGTGAAATCATGACAATCCTGTTGTATTTTATCCAAAAAATCGAGGATAAAAATTCTTAAAACATTCTTTATCCCCGATTAAATATCGTACCTTTGCAACCGAAAAAGTTCTTTGGGTGGTTATGCAAAT
>CAYXCP010000159.1:0-2983 GCA_964463455.1 uncultured Gammaproteobacteria bacterium | reverse complement strand
TATTTTTCTTCCTACAAAGAAGTCGGAAACTACGCGGACGAAGTCGTCTGCTCGTCAGTCGGTGGACTATAGTTTATGGTCCATAGACCTATTCATTATTTATTTTTCTTTTTATTATGATTAGCGAGAAAACTGCGTTTAGTATGATTAAAGCGGGCGATATTGTATTTGTTGATCTAAAGTTTGTAGATCTGCGTGGTGTCTGGCATCACTTTTCTATTAATACACGTGACTTTGATGAAAAATCTATTGCAAAAGGTATCGGATTTGATGGATCGAGTATTCGTGGTTTCCAGTCTATTTTTGAAAGCGACATGCTTCTTAAGCCTGACACAGCGACGTTATTTGTCGATCCATTTTTTGAAAAAACAGTCTCGTGCATCTGTGATGTATATGATCCAACAACTGGCAAACCGTTTGAAAAAGATCCTCGCTATACTGCCAAAAAAGCAGAAGCATATCTCAAAAAATCGGGAATGGGCGATATATCATACTGGGGACCGGAAGTCGAATTCTTTATCTTCGACAAGTTGTCTTATTCATTATCACCGTATTACTCAACCGTTGCCATTTCCAGCCAGGATATGGCAGAAGGCGAAGTAGAGGAGGATGGATATCGTATATTGCCAAAGAGCGGCTATTTTCCCGTACCTCCGTTTGATAAATATCAGGCAGTCCGTAGTGAAATGGTCACAACGCTTCAGTCGCTCGGTGTAGATGTAGAGGTTCATCATCATGAAGTAGCTAGTTGCGGTCAGGCAGAAATCGATCTACGGTATGGCACACTTGTCACGATGGCAGATAAAGTAATGATCTATAAATACGTCATTCGTAATGTCGCTAAAAAATATGGCATGACTGTATCATTTCTTCCGAAACCTATATATGGTGATAACGGTTCTGGCATGCATACACATCAGAGCATCTTTAAAAAAGGGAAGAATATGTTTTACGATCCAAAGGGTTATGGGGAGTTGTCTAAAGAAGCTCTGTCATACACCGCGGGTCTCTTATCACATATTGAGCCATTACTCGCGATTACGAATCCAACCACCAACTCATATCGTCGGTTAGTCCCTCATTTTGAAGCACCTACTTCTATCGCGTTCTCAAAACGAAACAGAAGCGCAGCAATACGAACACCGATGTACTTTACCGGCGAAGAAATGTCGAAGCGCATTGAGTTTAGATGTCCAGATCCGACATGCAATCCTTACCTGTCATTTGCGGCACAACTGGTGGCTGGTATAGCGGGTATGAAAGACAAGCTCGATCCGACAAAAATGGGCTTCGGCCCATTTGATGAGAATATCTGGGAGAAGTCAGATGTCCGTCAGACACCAGGGAGTCTCATGGATACGCTCGCTGCGCTAAAAAAAGACAAGACGCTCATTGCGTCGGGTGTCTTCGCAGCAGAACTTATTGAGAGTTATCTCGAAGTGAAAACAGAAGAGGCGAGACTAGTGCAGATGTATCCAACGCCATCTGATTACTGGTTCTACTCGGATATATAAAATAATGTTATTGTAGGGACAGAACAATGTTCTGTCCCTACGTAATATGAATATTTATACGTTTTGAAGATGTTCGATAAAATGCTTTTCAGAAAAGTTTTCATCCTGAAGCATATAGTAGTCGAACGTTTTATGAGCGTGCTTTTTATACTCTTTGCTTCTGAATTCAAGTAAGTCGGCGTACTGTCTGGCAATTGCTTCTTCATTTGTTTCTCCACGGAATTTAATGAAGTGATCACCCCATATAACTGGCTTCGGATTCAGAAGAAACCGGTTATACATGTCTTCCAGTACATCATGAGGTGTTTCAAGATGAATAATTGTCGCGATTGATGACAATTCCTTAAGGATATCTTCTGCTAGATAGATAACGCTTCCTGTTGTATCAATAACAATATCTTTATCGGCGGTTTTTTTTGCAAGTGCGAGTACTTCTCTCATCGTTTCATGTTCAAGCTCAAGATATCTCTTACTATTCTGTTCATATCGATCTTCATACGGCTGTCCCATCCATTCGGCGACTTCAGATAAGGTTTCAAAACCTGTGTCCTGGAGTTCTTTTTCGAGTTTTGCAGCAATAATATCATCACATCCGTACCTGACAAATCCCAGATTCTCGAGTTTCTGACTCCAGAATGTTTTTCCAACACCGGGCATACCGATTATAGATAGTAGCATATAGCTTAATTATTTTTAAATACAGATAGGATATCTGTCAGGACACCACCTGCCGTAATCTCACTGCCACCACCTGGACCCTGTATCACAAGAGGAAAATCGTTGTATCTTCGTGTGGTAAAACTCGCTATGTTATTATCGCCGCGTATTCTTCCCATGAGGGAGCTCACATCAACTTCGCATAGATCCGCAGTTACTTTGCCGTCTTTTAATCGGGTAACATATCTCAGTTTCTTATTATTTCTTTGCGCTGATTCGGTCCTTTTTTTAAACTCGTCATCGTATGCTTTTAGTGCATTGATATAACTGGTTTGATCACTAAAATTCCCTGCATACTCACAGAACGGATGAATCTCAAGATCTTTCAGTTCGAGTTTCCAACCCATTACCCGAGCGAGAATAAGTGCTTTTCGCGCGACATCACGGCCAGATAGATCCTGTAACGGATCCGATTCTGTATATCTTCTTTCTATTGCCAGTTTCATTGCTTCACTGAAAGACAGTCCATTCTCCATTTCAGTACACACAAAGCCAAGAGTTCCACTCAAACATCCTTCAATCTCCAGGACTTCATCACCAGTAATAAGCATATTTTTAAGTGTATGAATGATGGGTAATGCTGCCCCGACCGTTGTGTTATATCCAACGCGTGTACCCCACGAATCAAACTTATCAAATAGCCCCTGAGAACTACTTAACGGACGTTTATTCGACATAACCACACTTCCGCCACGTTTCAGACTTCTGATAAGGATATCCGATGTATCTTCTGACGCTGTCGTATCGATAAC
>CAYXCP010000158.1:0-3023 GCA_964463455.1 uncultured Gammaproteobacteria bacterium | reverse complement strand
AGAGCAGCAGCCTTTTAAGCTGTTGGTTGTGGGTTCGAGTCCCACTGGACTCACTTAGTATTTATTACACCTTCTTTACAAATCATCTGATACAATGGGTTCATGAAACATCGTAACGTAACTCTGCCTAATAACCTTCAAGTTCTCATCATAGATACCGAATCTTTTCCGACCGTTACTACGATGCTGATGGTAGGTGCTGGATCACGTTTTGAAAATGAAAAAAACAATGGCATTGCTCACTTCTTTGAGCATATGGCATTTAAAGGATCTAAAAAATACGAGAATTCATTTGTTATCTCTTCAACCATCGAAGGACTGGGTGGTGCATTTAATGCATTCACTTCGAAGGATCATACAGGCTACTGGATAAAATCAACTACTGAACACTTTGATACAGTCGTCGATGTGCTTTCTGATATGGTTCTGGAACCCAAGTTACTTGCCGAAGAGATTGAACGAGAAAAGGGAGTAATCGTAGAAGAAATCAACATGTATGAGGACACACCGGCCCGAAGAGTAGGAGAATTATTCGAAAATTTATTGTACAAAAATGATGCTTTAGGATTCGACATTGCAGGTACCCCAGAAATCGTACGGACGTTTAACAGAAAAACATTCACTGATTATATTGACTATTTATACCATCCAGAAAATGCAATTTTCGTCATAGCGGGAGGCCTCAAAGGTAATTTTGATCGTTATGAAAATGTCGTACATGAAAAATTCGGCATGTGGAAATCGGGAACTGTTCCTGAACTACCAACTCTGGTTGAAAACCAGACAAAACCAGGAATATTAGTTCATCATAAGAAAACAGAACAGGCCCATTTTACTCTCGGATTCAGAGCATTCTCATTTCATGATAAAAGACGATCAGCTCTTAGCGTACTATCTGCAATTCTCGGCGGAGGAATGTCTTCGCGCTTATTTATCGAGGTGCGTGAGCGCCGCGGATTATGCTATTACATTGGGACTTCACGCGAACTATACCACGATGTAGGAAACTTCTATATTCAAGCTGGCATCACAAATCAGATCGATAAAGTGAAAGAAGCAGTGCGCGTAACCTTACAGGAATGCAAAAAAATTGTCGATGGCGATATAACAGATGCTGAGATAATAAAAGCTAAAGAAATGATTAAAGGACGCATGCTACTTTCAATGGAAGATTCACAAAGTGTTGCGAGTTATTTTGGTGTACGAAAATTACTCGAAAAGTCAGATGAAACACCAGAAGATGCATTGAAAAAAATTGAAAAAGTATCCAAAGAGGAAATAATAAAAGTGGCAAAAGAATTGTTCGTATCTTCTAAACTCAATTTTGCATTAATCGGTCCATTTGATGCAGATAGTGTCACTGATTCTGATCTCGCATTATAGAGAAAAACTTACTTAAATGCAATAGTCCAGATCACTTGATCTGAGAGAAATAATAGTATACAACTATAATAATGGTGAAATATTATAGTTGCAAAAATGGGTCAACTTCCTTATTGTTAATACATACCGAATATATATCGATTATTCCTAATTTATATGTTTTTAATTTGAGTTTTCGAGGAAAGTAATTTAATGGGTAGGCGAAAAGCACATATTTTACAGCTGATAAAAAAATCCGCAGCAATATTTTTATTGCTCTATTTTGTCGTGCCTTTTCAATACTTTCAGTTTCTCCCTATCATTTCTCCCGTAGATGCAGCAACTAACACACTCACATCGCGCGCAGATTTTAATACCGGAACATACATCGGGACAGAAGCAAAAACAAAAGAGGGCGAAATTAAATTAACAGGTGATGGCACATGGAATGCCCGTGCATGGAAAACACCAAACCTTGTGTTAAATGATCAATCTGCAATCGTAAGTGACGGCAGTTATATTTACTTACGTCCTGCAGGGGATAACGAATTCACTCGATATCTACCGGCAGAAAACCGCTGGCAGACATTAGCAAATGCACCTTTATATTCCTTTCCTGGTGCTGATATGGTTTATTTAAATGGCGTTATATACTCATCATTCGGCGGATATCAGAAAGAGTTTAAAAAATACACGGTCGGAACAAATACATGGAGCGATATCGCAGATATGCCTGATCTTACATATGCCGGTTCTGCTCTTGTAACAGATGGAACCTATATTTACGCATTCCGCGGAAGTACTACAACTGATTTCTGGAGATACAATATTGCAACCGATAGATGGTCGGTAATCAATAGTCCACCAGCAACAATTGGTGCAGGAGGGAATTTAACGTACAGCGGTGGCTACCTGTATGCAACAAGAGGTGCATCGACGCAAACATTCTATCGATATGATATTGCTGCAGGAACCTGGTCAACTATGACCAATGTCCCGGCAACCATAGCCGATGATACAAACATGGATGTAAACGGAAATTTTATATATCTTTCAAGAGGACAGGCAACAACAACGTTATATCGATACAGTATCTCTGGAAACAGCTGGACTACGCTTGCAGCGCTCCCACAGGCTTCACGTTATGTAGGGACCGTATATAATGCTGATGATGGATATCTCTATGGATTTAGAGGGAACGGTACACAGGATTTCTGGAAATATAATATTGGGGGTGATAGTTTTGTAGGTCCCGCAGATTTACCTGCTGCCCCAGGTACTGGCGCAGATCTGATTAATGTGGGTACAAATTTATTTTACTTAAGAGGTAATACATCTACTGCTCTGTATAAACTTGATACCACTACTAATGCATGGTCTGCTCTCCTTGCAGCGGCGCCAGCCACATTTGCAGATGATACAAAAGGTGCGAGTGCAGGTGCCACTCTTTATTTCATGAGAGGATCATCTACACAGAGTTTTTATAGTTATAGTACGGGTGGAAATACTTGGGCTACTCTTACCAATACACCTGCAACAGTCGGCTCGGGAGGTGCACTTGCTTATCCAGGAACCGGCGATTATATATATGCTACCCGCGGTGGGAATCGGGCACATGTTTGCTTGAAGTTCAACCGTGTCATGCACCGATTGTGCCGTGC
>CAYXCP010000157.1:0-3040 GCA_964463455.1 uncultured Gammaproteobacteria bacterium | reverse complement strand
TAAGGTTACGCATGAATATTTTGTTCCATGTTCTATGTTCCATGTTTATCTCTATATTAGTAACTTGGTGTTGCTACAAAATGTATAATGGTCTGATATGTTCCTGCGGCTTGTACACTCGACACGTTTACTTTCATAGTCATGGTAGAGCTTCTATTTTTACCTACATCTACGTTAGACATAACAGTTACGGGTGTATTTCCATTTGCGGTATTTGCAAAGGGACGATAATAGGTACTATTAGTAAAAGTAGCAGGAATATCATTTCCCGACATGCTGTATCCAAAACCATATGCAGATGAAGAGGTCCAGGGCTTTGCCGTGGACGTGGTGCAGGTATTTGCTCCGCCATCACAACTAGTGTCCGGTATATTATTTGCCCCTGTTATCGTTCGTAGTTTATCCTCTTCTATAGCAGTTACGAGATATTGACCAGCGCCACCAAAATTGACAGTTAAATTAGTAGTTGCAGTCACAGGGGTATCGGAATTAAGTGATCCAAAGTTGATATTCGTATTGGAAACGGTAAATCTAAAGCGAATAATAGAATGAATGTATTGAAACCCAGCCTTCACAATATATCCGGCGGAGGAAAACTGGTTTGCAGCAGACTGGCCGAGAGTTGTTGAAAGATTGTAGTTACTTGATGTTTGATCTTTTGCACCTATATTAACATTTCCTCCCTGAATCATAAATTGGGAAGATTCCATATTAAGTGCATAGGCTGGTATTTTTACTACCGCAAGCAAAAATAATGCAATGCCAATATTAAGAAACAGTTTGTTCATAGGTATCAATAAGCTTACTCATTTCTCTAACTTGTCTTCGAATTACGTGAAGCTCATGATCACCTGTAAAGTTTTCCGCAGATTCATCTATTTGACGGAGATGATTTTTGAGAATGAGCGATAAAAAGAGGAGTGATTGTTCTTCTTCGCTCGATTTTGCAGCCTCGAGAGTACTGGCTTTTTTCTTTTCTGCATGGTATTTAATATATTCCTGACCTGTAAATAGAGCGAACGGTGTGAGGAGGGCAAGTGCAAAAATAGGCATAATTGTCGAAATAGGCGCGCCGGGGGAGAGCGTAAACAGGAAAAAGATGATGAGCGCAAGTGAGGTCACAATAGAAATAATGGGCTCTAGCAAGAGTGATAACGCAAACATCAGGAAATACATCAGGAAAAAGAAAGGGGATGTAAGGTCACCCGTTGTATTAATCACGCCAATAATGATAAAAGTGAAAACGACAGATTCTACAAGACGCGAGGTACGTGAATCGGTAAAAAGTCGTTTACTCAGATATAGGAGGATAAAGAGACATGCCGCAATCTCTAGATCATACTGTGCAAGGCTAGTTCTGCTTAAAATGAACGATATGAAAATCGTTACAATGAGGATTATTGAATGTATTATCTCGTATGTCATATTACATATATAATAGTAGTGAATTGCTCTTTATAGTTCAAATGCTATACTGTATACTATACCAACTATGGATAAGAAAACTCTTGCACAATCTCAGTTTGCCAATGGGCTCATAGATGAACTAAAAAAGGTTTCTTGGCCTTCAAGAGAAGAGACAATACGGCTGACAATGGTCGTAATTCTCATTTCCTTGATAATTGGTGCCTATATAGGTATAATAGACGTGCTACTTGCTAAAGGATTGGAAGTGCTCACTAAGATGCGCTGATAGTCTTTAAGCAAATTTATTATTTAATGTTTTAACAGTGAACGGTAATCAAGAACCAAATCAAAATGTTTCAGATGCTGCAGTCGTTACTCCTGATGTTACAGAAGTACCAACTGAAGCAAAATGGTATGTTATTCATATTCAGACCGGATATGAAGCACGCGTTAAAGCAGCAATGGAACAGCGTGTAAAAAGTCTTGGCGTAGAAAGCAAGATTTTCGACATAGTTATTCCTACCAGAGAAATTGTTGTCGTTAAAAAAGGTAAAAAGACAAAAGCTACAGAAAAAGTCTTCCCGGGCTATATTCTCGTTCGTATGATTTTAGACGATCATTCGTGGCTTGTGGTACGAACAACCGAAGGAGTGACTGGATTTGTAGGCGCTGGACTCAAACCAACACCTATTTCTGAAAAAGAAGTCGATGCTATCATGAAATTCGTAGCACAGGATCAGCCGAAGTTTAAAGCTAAGTTTTCAATCGGCGAAGCAGTCAAAATTACAGAAGGACCATTCTCAGATTTTCTGGGTACGATCGAAGCAATTGATGAAGAAAAAGGAAAAGTACGAGTACTCGTTTCAATCTTTGATCGAGAGACTCCTGTTGAGTTAGACTTTTTACAGGTATCAAAGCTTTAATTTGTAAGCATTTTGAAACAACTTATTGTATAATATACTTTTCTTATTAGAGTAAATTCTCATTTATAATTACATTTAACATATGGCAAAGCAGGTAAAAACATTAATAAAACTTAATCTTCCCGCAGGTGAGGCGACTCCTGCACCTCCAGTAGGTCCAGCGTTAGGTCAGCACGGCGTGCCGATTATGGATTTTATTAAGGAATATAATGCCCGCACTGCCAAACAGAAAGGTCAGATTATTCCTGCAGTCATTACTGTCTATACAGACAGAAGTTTCACGTTCATCACAAAATTACCTCCTGTTGCAGCCATAATCAAAAAGAAAATGAGTCTTACAAAAGGATCAGGTAAACCAAATACAGAAAAAGTAGGCAAACTTACCAAAAATGTAATTGAAGAAATTGCAAAAGAAAAGATGGATGATCTTAACACTGATACAGTTGATGCAGCTATGAATATCGTTCGTGGAACTGCACGCAGTATGGGTGTTGATACAGAGTAATATACATTTATAATATTTATAACGGTTATAACGGTTATACAATTTAGTTAATATGGGAAAAGTACGAACTCGCATTCTCGGTTTAGAAAATTTAGAGCAGGAACAGAAAGAAGAACAGAAGAAACGTTCTATGGAAAAGAAAATGGATAAGAAAAAAGATGACGAAGAAGTAGAAGCTGAAGAAGAAGTAGAACCAAAAAAGAAA
>CAYXCP010000156.1:0-3042 GCA_964463455.1 uncultured Gammaproteobacteria bacterium | reverse complement strand
TTTTCATACTTAGCGTAGTGCACGAATTTTGTAAATATAATAATATTATGAGATAATCCAAATGTCCTTTCAGATACTCTAGTATTCTTAGGATTTTCTCGTATGAAGGAGCAGGAAGAAGGATCAAGAAAAAGGGTCTCAAGAAGAGGCTTTGTATTAATGGCACCAGTGGCAGTCTGTGTATTATGGAAACTTCCTAGCTATATTAAGAAGATTGCACTTGAAGATGCTAATACGAGTGAAAGACGTTGGGTCCAAATGCAATTACAATCATCCTCAGATTTTATATTAGGAGGAAAAAAAGCTAAAGAAATAAATGCTGTTGCAGAAGAGTCTTTTAGATATGCAAATACATCATTAAAAAAGGTTTTTCCAAAGGATGTTAGTGGTTTTTCTGTAGTTGGAGTTACCCAAATCCAGATTGATGATACACGATTATTTGGGGAGAAAAAAAAGCAAAGTTTAATCAATCTGATAGGCCAAGATACTACAGGAATATTTTCTGTTGATATCTTAAAAATGGATGAAAGATATTATCCATTGTTTAACCTGTCAGAATTTCCTGCGGCCCTTAAAGAGACTCCTGAAAGAATGCCAATGATTTTGATGCCAAAGAAAGACGATGAATTCTCATATGAAGACATGTATCACGAAGCATCTTTTCAAGTCACAAAGGGTTACCATCGAATAGTTCACCTCGAACCAACAAAAGAGCCTCCCAATTATATTGCTAGGGCTTGGTTGATGGATTTCAAAGGTGGTGGTTTGCCTGATATAGTTTATGATGGGAAAAATTGGTTGGGTGTTGTTGGGGGTATAGATGGAAATAAATTAAAAACCGCAAGTGAAAACTATAAACCTGAGGATCAAAAATATTTTTTTACGACACCTTTTGAAACGCATTTCTATATAAAAAGGGAACATGAATTGATTAAGGCAATAAACGAGAATGGTAAAACAATAGGACATGCATTAAGAGATCCTTTAAGAGATGTTTGGGATTGGTTTAAAGAATAAATTGACTTCATATTGCGAATCAAACCCCAAAGATTCATTGACACATTAGCTTTTATTGTGAGATTATTTAATCACTGACGTAGTCTGCACCTGGGTGTTTTTTTTAGATAATTACATTTAATTGAGAAGAATTATGATTCGAATTCTAATAAGATTAGCCTTTTTTAAGAATCTTTTAATATCGCTACTTTTGGTGTTTGGTTTTTTTTTCGCAATAGCTGAAAATGCCTCAGCTCAGCTTTGTTGCTATTGTAATTGGTCCTATTGCGTTTTTGGTGGACAGTACTACCCGCCAGTTCAGGAGTGTTTTTCACCTAACCCGAATAGTTTTTACGGTGCTCAATATCCATCTTCTATGGTAAATCCAGATAATGGTCTGACTTATTCATGTTCTGGAGACGACACATGTTGGGCGGCGAATCTTGGAGGTCCGAATCCATATCCTGGGTATTATACAGATTGTAAAAATTGCCCCCTTCCTGGGGGTTATGGAATAAATTGGTGCGAAGGAGGATTGGCCTCAAATTTTCAAGTTTGTGCTGAAAATTGCGGATCAAGTAGTGAGTGCTATGGGGTTAGTGACAGAGGTTGTGGGTGCGGTGGATCAGAAGAAATAAGGCAATATTCGCAATGGTGTGATGCGACTGGTTGGAGATATTGGTGTGAAACACCATCTTCTGATCACCCTTGTAATTGTGAAGTAGGAAATGGTTTAAGAATTGTTGAATCTAATTATACCAATGAATCCAATCGCAGTGTTTCCTATCGCAGAACGGATGTAGTTACGGGTGGGGTGAATAGGGGTGTCATAAGCGATGATATTAATAGTGGAAATAGTTGTACAGACGCAAATGGTGATGTATACAGAACTTATGGTGGTTTGATACCGCACCAAACCAGTGCATCTCCTCGAGGAAATATTTATTTGTCTGCAGGAACATATGAATTCATGTCCTCAGGTTGTAAGTCTGGAAGGATATGTATGGCAGATCCATGTTATGAAAATTGGTGTTACCCGCACGAAGGAGTAAGTTTAGCCGTTAATAATACATGGCTTATTGGAAATAGTACGACGTATATAAATTATGGAGGTACCAATACCCCTTGGACTACAAACAATTGTGAACCTGAATCAATTCCATCTTCTCAAATAACAATTCCAGTATCTGGGTGGTATTCGTTTGAATTTAATGCGAGGTACCTTCCAAGGTATACTTCTACTCTTTCATATAGACCTGTGGGAACTGGTACTTGGTTACCGATTACTTACGATATGCTTAGTTCTTGTGGATCTTTAACGCCTCCAAATACACCCCCAACATGCTCAATATCAGGTCCGATATCTGCTATTGCTACTTATCCGATAACGTACCATCTCACAGGAAGTGATCCAGATTCTAATTTGAGCAGTATAACGGTAAAATACTCTCTAACATCAAACCCTGCGGGGTTTGCAACAATATCGGTCCCAGGTGTTACACCTACAGGCTATGACGGTAACATTACTATACCAGGCTTGGCATCTGGTGTTTACTATATTGGTTGTGAAGCACAAGATTCCTTAAGTGCGCAATGCTATTCAAATCCATGGTGTAGTGGATGTACTACTGACTGTGGTGCGAATGATTATCTGACATTAACAGTGGGTGATTACATAAACCCTTGGTTTCAGGTAATTGGTGGAAATGTTGTGGCAAAGTTAGGTGTAAGTTCCCCCATTCCGGCAACTGCATACAACACGGACTTTATTCGTGACCCGGTAGGGTTGTTGATTCACAATGGAAGTCTTTCATTAGGTACTGCAAATACAGCCGGTAAGCCGATTGTTAATGCAACTACAATCTCAAAACCCGAAGCTACTTTTGATCTCTTCTTCAATAAAAAACTTCCCCAAGAGATTAAGACGGCAATTACCCTTGACATGGCTGGATGCAATTCGCATCTGGGATGTGCTTATAATTCAAATACAATATCTTTAAATTCGCTTACAGGTTGTTCGTCTTTTAGGGGTTATTTGATTTGTTA
>CAYXCP010000155.1:0-3049 GCA_964463455.1 uncultured Gammaproteobacteria bacterium | reverse complement strand
AGCGCACCATGATCGGTGACTGCAACTGCGGGCATTCCCATAGCTTTGCCTTTCTATACCAGAGCCGGGATACGGCTCATACCATCGAGCAGTGAATATTCATAATGGACACGAAGGTGAACAAAAGACATAATATGCATATCGTACCATAAATTGAGGCCAAAATGCATTGTTAAAGTCATTGCTTCATTGTTCCATTGTTCCACTGTTGGCTCACTGTAACCATGGAGCTATGAAACAATGGAACTATTAGATGGTATAATTTATCAATGAACGAACGCGAACGATTTATTCTGATCAATCTGGTCTCCCCTTCACTTCCGAAAGACGCTGCCGATAAAGAAGTTGCTGAACTGATGTCGCTTGTCTCAACCTATGGTGGTGCCTCGATTGTGAAAGTATTTCAACATAGGAGAAGCCCTGATCCGGGTACTTTTATCGGACTCGGAAAAGCATATGAGATTGCCGATCTTATCGTAAAAGATCAGATAGATATCGTCGTGATCGATGCTATCGTGAAACCAACACAGCTTCATAAACTTGAAGAATTATTCTGGCCGCGAAATCCAAATATCAAAATATGGGATCGTATGGATCTTATTCTCAATATTTTTGCAAAGCATGCAAATACCGCTCAGGCAAAACTGCAGATTGAGCTCGCCAAAATGCGCCACATGGGCCCTCGTATGTTCGGTATGGGAATGATCATGTCACGTCAGGGAGGCGGTATCGGTACGAGAGGATTAGGTGAAACAAATACAGAACTCATGAAACGACACTGGCGCGATCGTGTGAAAGAAGTGCAGGAACGTCTTGCAAAACTTGATAAAGAGCGTATGCATCAGCGCGAACGACGTCGTGAGCTAGGTTTTAAAACAATATCTATTGTAGGTTATACGAATGCAGGCAAATCAACATTGTTTAATCTTATTTCCGGCAAGAAAAAACTAGCAGCAAATGCACTGTTTGCAACGCTTGATAGCGCCGTCGGAAAACTCTATCTCCCTAACATGCAGAAGGAAGTTCTGGTAACAGATACCATAGGATTTATTAAAAACCTTCCTTCGAATCTGGTGGATGCTTTCAAATCGACGCTCATGGAGACGATCTATGCAGATATCATCCTTCATGTCATCGATATGTCTGATCCTGAAGTGAATACTAAAATCGAAACCGTTGAACAGATACTTTCAGAACTTGGTCTCGATCATACGAAAGTTATTTATGTGTTTAACAAAGCAGATCAGTGCGTAACATCTTGTCCGGTACTCCGCAGTCGAAATAGCAACCTGAACCCTGTCGTGATTTCTGCATCAAAAAATGAAGGTATTACAGAACTCGTAAAACGTATTGAAGAAGAATTTGTACGGGTCAGTTCATAACCTGCAAACTGCCCTTAACCAATGCCTACGAGCTAATATTCATCCTGTCTTTGTATTTGCATGGCGCCTATGGCAATAGTGTAGTCCTGCGTATCGATCACGCCATCATAATTCAGATCTCCAATTGGCTCTTTTGTACCCAGATGAGTGCGAATATATGAAATATCAAACGCGTCTATCACGCCATCATTCTCTCCTTTGAACGGTATATCGCCGGCGAACAAGAATATGGTTGAGAAATCGAATGTATCCTCTATCGCAGGTATGACGATGTCACCGTTTGGATTACCGCATTTATATGATCCGGGGTACTGATCAGTTGGTTTACGCTCACAAATAGCTCTCTGTAAGTGTTTCTCACCACGAATGAGTATTTTGTAATGATCGCCTGGTGGGACCGGAACAGATTCAATTGATTGCCAGATTCCTCGACTCTGATAAATAAAGTTAGTTGGAACTTCAATGCGTTTATTCCAGTTGTTATTTCTGACAAAGGTAATCTTGCCGGGAATTTTTGGTGCATTTTCTGCAGGCTGTGTTGTAATTCCCTGGAATCTGATGTTGAATGTAAATTTTATGTCAGGCAAAGTCGGTGTTGGTGATGGTGTTCTGTTTGCAGTTGCTGTCGGAAAAGGTGTAACCGTAGCGTTCGGATTTGTTGTTGGTGTTATATTCCCTGATGGTACATAGATATATGCTTCGTTCGGTGAACTCTGCTGACCGCACGATGTATTTTTAGCTGCCACTGACCACTTATAAATATGACCTGGCAGTACCTTATATGCATATGATGTCTGATTTGTGGTGAAATTGACGGGTGCGGCAAGTTGTCCTGTATTGCCTCCGACCCATCCATAGCCGATATCACTTATGGTACCTGTATATGTATCCGCACCTGAAACAGCGTTCCACCTTAACATTACTGATGAAGATGATGTAATAGGACCATTAGGAGTCATTCCTACTGGTGATGATGGTGCACTACATCCTGTTGTACCTGTTGGTGTTATGGTTGTTCCCGTACTTGCACCGCTAAATGTGGCCTGATCTATGGTTCCCCATGAGTATGTATTTTCAGCAATAGAACCTACTGCCTGACTTGCCGATTGATTCAATGTTAAGGTCTGACCGGAGGCTCCACTACCTGATACAGTGATAGTAAATCTGATGGTAGAAGGTAGGGCATCGTTTGCGGAAAGCAGTACATATGATAATCTGGCTTGTGTTCCTGTTACCTGCTTAAGTAACTGGGTTATTGATGATCCATCATTCGTTGCGAAGTTAACGGGAGAAGTTACGTCCACAATCTGCATTCCTCCTGCTGTATTAAAAGTTAGGTCAAAGCCTGAAATTTTATTATTCTGATCGCCTGTCTGAAGAAGAACTGAAATCTGTTTTAGTTCACCTGAAGCGAGTGTATCTGTTTTAGGAAGCATCACAATATTAACAGCCGGTGCAGCAGCCCGTGGATTATGACTCAGACTAGCATTGCGTGCTGAAAAAAGAGCACCAAGCATCAGTGTTAAGAGCGGCAACAGATACCATTGATTTTTACGCTTCACATATCCATTGTAATATTGTTTTATTTAATTTCCAAGGGGATGTTACTATACGAGTTGCATGGAATTAAGTGTTACCGAAGAGGTAGTCGGGCAAGGGCGTTGCAT
>CAYXCP010000154.1:0-3085 GCA_964463455.1 uncultured Gammaproteobacteria bacterium | reverse complement strand
TATATGTTTCATAATAAAGAAGTTTTGAGATATTGTATTTCTTTGTAAAACCATCCACACGTTTATTTTTGTGTTCATACATTCTCCTTTCAAGATCGTTGGTTACTCCAATATAGATAACAGTATTGGTAATATTAGCAATTATGTATACACAAAAGGTTTTACTCATAAGTTGGTACAATAAAAGCATATAATAGAATGAGATCCTGAAACAAGCCGTGCCTGCCGGCAGGCAGGTTCAGGATGACAAAGCCCAAGTTCAGGATGACATACCACAAGTTTAGGATTACACACTATATAATCAGTTTAATAGAATAAATGTAATGGCAGATGAACTTACTACCACAATTGAACAGATCAAATCTGAAGATGATTTTTTTCATAAAGCACGTCTTCTTGAATATATAGTTCACAAAAAAGATACTCCTCTTAAAACTGTTTCTGAAAAGCTGGGAATGAAGCCTGCATATATCTGTCATATCATGCGTCTTAATAAACTTCCTGAAATTACCGTGGATGGATACTACTCAAAACTTGTGTCCATAAGTCACTTATTTATTATCGCGCGTCTTAAAACGCAGGAGCAGATGATGAATGTTTACGAAGAAGTACTTACAGGTTCGCTTACGGCCTCCCAAACAGAAGAACGCGTACGTGAGCTTCTGTATGATATCAAAGCAGCCGGCACACATATCAGCAAAGATGATCTTCAGATTTTAGCGCTCGATGCAATGAAGAAATATCCGCGCATATCAATAAAGATTCTTCAATCACGCGTCAAAAGCAGCATAGTTATAGATATAAAAGGAAATCTTGAAAGCACTTCATCAACTATCAAGAAAATCATGAAGCAACTGACAGCCGCACCTGAAGAGGAATCATAGCTCCGACTCTACTCTGCATATTTTTAGGAAATGGATTACCTATAATGCCCATCTTATCAGAAGGGAAGTAGCGGAAGAATACTTGCCCGATAATACTCGATATCGGCACAGGTCCAAACTCACGCGAGTCAGAAGATCGTGGTCTATTATCTCCCATTACGAAGATCTGACCGCTCGGAACGATGAGTGGTTCATCTTCTTTAATATAGCCTCCATCCCAGAGAGGTGTTTTTGAAGCGATATACGGTTCATCAATAAGGACATCATTTACATATACTTCAGAGTTTCTGATCACGATTTTATCTCCCGGGAGTCCAATGATGCGTTTAATAAACTCTATATCAGCGTTTTTTGGTGAATGAAACACTATCACATCTCCGCGATTCACATCACGAAACTTGTAGGTGATTTTGCTTGTAAAAATGTAGTCACCGGTATAGAAAGTTGGTTCCATTGATGCGCCGCGCACCTGATTAGGTTGCATGATGAAGAGGTAGATTACGATAAAAAGCGATCCTACGAATACGATTGTTTCAAGTATATCCATTACAAACTCAATGCCTTGTTTTACTATGTTCATACCCATATATTGTAGGGAATAGCTATATAAAAAACAACACCATGTCATCCCCGCGAAGGCGGGGATCCAGTATAGTATAATAGTGAACAGGCCATTTAGCTCAGTTGGCTAGAGCGTTCGATTCACATTCGAAAGGTCGGGGGTTCAAGTCCCTCAATGGCCACTTAATATGTAGGTTCGAGCCTGCTTGCTTGCTTGCATGCAGGCAGGTCCTGGCACGCGCAGGATGTGTGGAGATTAACTTGTCGGCCGCGGCCGCCTCTTCTGAGGCGGAACGTTCTTAACGTACTTGACTTTGCTCCAGTCAGGTGTGCCATCTGTCTTCAGAGGCACTGGACAACTAAACTGTGCCATGTCTTCTCCTTTTTTGATTGCACGATATAAGCAGCTCCTGCTCGTTACGTGCTTTTCATCATAATTATATACGATTCTTCAGATTACAGATGTCAATACGTTATAATAGTGCGTGAGTGACTTATAGCAGGAGGTAATATGTATCTTATCCTGTTGGTAGCGCTAGCCATGAGGCCTGCACTTCAACCCCGTTATACACCTATATTCGCCAAAAATGGCTTGTGTGGCTACGAGTGAAAAACGGCGGTGGAAGGTGTTTCCTGGACAAAAAGCTCACGGGCGGCGGCATTCATGCAGATGCTGCAAAAGACCTGATGCTTAAATCTAGGTAATATCTCACAGAGGGCGCCATGTTGCGCCCCCTAGACATTCTTCATCACATCAAAAATGTTCCTTTTTGTATTATAATAACCAGACGATATTGGTATGGCTACGAGGCAGACGTAGCAAGAAAAGGAGCGAAAAGTGATAACACTTTTAATGATCATGTGGATGCTGGCTCGTCGGGTCAGCTACATGCCTTCTGTACCAAGCAAGAAGGATCGGTGCCAGTTCCGCTGTCATAAGGGCGGGCACGGCAAATGTCAGTTCGACCGGGACCACGGCGGGACAGTTCATAGCTGCGGTTGCAAAGTAAGTCGCCGCCGCAGGTAAGACACCGCCATCACTTCAGGGTTTGCCATGTTTTGCGGAGAGATCTGCCCTCTCCGACGTACCTTAACCTGATCTAGTGAAAGGAGGAGCTATTGCAAAGGGCGATTGAACATCCCAACCTGCCGTCATTCCCCGGTATCCGTCGAACGCCCGGGAATCGACGAAGGAAGAGCAGCCCCTTGTGCGGATTTCGCTGTCTGAATAAACGCATTTTCCGCTGCACGGATGACAAGGGACATACAGGTCCACATTCGTGCGGATGCTGCGTCAGCGATCCGCCCGTTCGTCAGGTGTAATACTGCTGATATTCTCAATACAAAAAGGAGATAGACCGTGACTAAGAAGAAAACGAAAGTCGGGAAGGTTGGCGAAAACCTGAACGCCATCAAAATAACCGTGGTGTTTAAACCGACAAAAAAGGAGAAAAAGCAACTCAAAAAACTTCTGTAACGAGCAGCTCAGTAGTTCACTACGTACATCACGTCGAGCTTAGCTCGGCGTGATGTACAACTTTCTTACCTATTTCTAACTGAATAGCTTCACCCTGATGTGATACAATTAAATTCATAATGAGATCTGCTTCACAATCACATACACATCGCAAATGGATCGC
>CAYXCP010000153.1:0-3099 GCA_964463455.1 uncultured Gammaproteobacteria bacterium | reverse complement strand
CAGCTCGATACCGTATTTTGCGCAAAGAAGTGGGTCCCCTACGCGCCTAAGGTAGAATTAAACGCGTGACATCCCAAGCTTTGCACAAAATAGATATCTTCGCTGGTAGTTATGTTTATGAATCAACTAGTTCGTCTTTTGACTATGAAATATCCTCCTATTGAAGTTGCGGTGGCGAGGAGGCCGGTGATGAGGCCGAATTCCGGGACGCTTGCGACACTGTCTACCAGTACCACATTTACGACGCCGTTTCTCCCGTTCACATTACCATTATTGCTGCCCTGATCATTCCCACCTGCTGCAGTCACAGAGAGAGTATCGCCATTTTTACATCTGATAGGATCGAATATAACTGAGTATTTACCTTCTTTGCTTGTTACTGCTGTGTGTGTTGTTAACAATCCGTTATGGTTGCAGGTTACGATAACCGTTGCGCCGATTGCCTTTTTGCCATTACTTTCTCTGACGACACCAGATACGGTCGTGTTTACCGTTTCTTTCTTTTTATCTTCTTTCTTATCATCCTTCTTATTTTCGTTATGGTTGCGATCATCATTCGCGTATGTAGTATGTGCGCATATTGCTGTAACAGATAGAAATACGAGAATGAATGTAAGTAAAAAGGAGATTGTTTTTTTATGTAGTATCATACCTATAATCTATCACTATTGTTTTGTCCTTGTCAACAATATGTGAACAGATTGTCATCTCCCGATATGCAGGAGAACAATATAGGTTGCCTTCATCGCCATATTGGCAACCAGCGTAGGTCCGATCGACTGTTCGCGCGAGTAGATGACTGAAAAAACGATCTGCGTGGCAACGATCAACAGGATGCCCATGAGATTATCAGTAAGCGTAAATGAAGTTGCGATCCACACAGTAAAGATGATCGCGATTGCCTGACCCGCTACTTTTGAGACTTCGTGCTGTAAAAGACGTCTAAAAAACAATTCTTCTGCGATTGCAAAGACCGGGATACACACATAGATCAGCGGACCTAGATTTGCGATGTCATCGGGTACGGGAAGCAGTATGGTAGCCCCAAAACCCATTAAAGCGCCAATAATTAGCATAACCGGTGCCGAAGTGATATAGTATTTCCAAGGTATACTTGGCTTGACAGGACGTTCTAAATTGATCCAAAAATATAGTGACACATAGTGCAAAACACCATAAATCAAGAGAGATGGTGGAACACTCGGAACCATGAGCGAAATGACATTTAATACCGTCATGACAGGTAAAACGGCACATAACGCGGCAATATTACGAAGGCGAGGAATCTGGAGCGAGGCAATTATGAGCGCAAGTGTGAATATCGATGCCACAATGATGCCAAGTAACGGAATATAGCCCATCACAAGCTGCAGCGCAAAATAAAGGAGTACTGTCAGCAAAAGGAATATGAGATATGTCATGGCTTGATATACGAAAACTGACCAATGGCTGAATACACGGCAATAAGGAGGAGAATCGCAACGAGCGGATATACGAGTTTGATATCTCTACGAGACTGATGTATCGCTGCATGAAGCTCGAGAACGGTAAGTACGGCGATGAGTACGACGGTATTAACAAGCGTTGCAGTGTGGATTACTGACTCCGGTAACTGGTAGAGAGGGTGTAA
Source organism: uncultured Gammaproteobacteria bacterium (assembly GCA_964463455.1). Lineage (GTDB taxonomy): Bacteria > Patescibacteriota > Microgenomatia > UBA1406 > GWC2-37-13 > JBDKFK01. The sequence continues at coordinate 1,469 of CAYXCP010000153.1, read as the reverse complement.
GAACATACGTTAAGTATACTGCCAGTTGCTTCATGGTTCCATGGCTTCATTGCTAGAATTCATGGGAACAATGGAACAATGGGACAATGCCATCATCTATCAAATAAATTCCTTAGGAAATCTCTGATGGTGATATAGAGATTATATAAGAACGATGGATTGCCAGGCTGGAGAACAACATCTTTATGAGATACGCCGTTCTCTGCACCTGGTATTGAAACGATCATAGTGATATAGCCTTCTTTACTGAACTTCACGCTATTGCCCGTCAGAAAGGGCACTGAATAGGTTCCATTTACTGTTTTGACTTCGTGATTGTTCACTGACACAGTTACATTATCCAGTGGATGATCGAGCTGATCTTTGACGGTGCCCTTTAATACAGCTGGTTTGTAATATGTAGTTATCACTTCAGAAACTTTACGAGGCGTACCATCGAGTGACCATACTGAGGATGAGCCATCGCGATCAACCCAGTAGTTAACTGCCGTAATTTCAGGCATCTGATACAGAAGATCATATGCTTTTTCGACCCATGCGGCCTGTTCTGCTTGTGTCATGTCACCATGAATGTCAGGAATAGGTGCGCCGAATTCGCCAAGTACTATTTTTCCTCCACTTGATACTGCTAACTCTTTTAGATCTGCAACTAATTTTTCAGGTGACGCAACATAATGGTCTACAGTTACAATGCCATCAAGAGCCGTAGTTGTAGCGTTATTCATTACCAGCTTTGCAACGTCGCCGTTCATAGAATAATAATTTGCGGTTACATGTTTATTGATCTGGGCGAATGCTTTTTTGACTTCTTGGTATTCATGAATAAGGAATTTGCGATGTCCATCGAGATCACCGTTCTGGCGTGGATCGCCCGGTCCACCGTTTTCACATTCAGGACATGAGGTAAAAATATCTCCGTCCTGAAATAGCTCAGGGTGTGACGTGATAAACTGAATGACATTTTTAGTGTGCGTTTCGCGATCTATCTTCGGGTAATCAAACCATTTCTCCCATCCGGAAAAATTACCCCGGAACCATATGTGTAACCCGTGCGCGCGAGCACCGTCTACCCACATCTGCATGAAAGGAATAAATTCCTCATCGTATGGGGTAGCTATCGCGACGTGTGTCGCACCAGTTGCTGCTATGCGAGCAAGTTCCTGATCAACATCGAGTTTCACAATATCAGTCATTTCATTACGTGCGCGGTCACGCGAATACTTCATCGTATCGATAGACTGAACAGGGAAAAAACGATCAGCAAAATCAGCAGCTCGTACAGTGCGTGGACGAATGATGAATATAAGAATGAGGGCCGGTAATAAGATATATAGTTTTTTCATGTGGTGGGGATAGAACTATATTATACTAGATCAGGAGGAAGAAAGCACTTACATGCAATTACGCGGCAGATTCTGCCCCGGCTTTCCCTCCCAAAAAAACTAGCCGTTTGTTTTGGCCTGCCTGCC
>CAYXCP010000152.1:0-3104 GCA_964463455.1 uncultured Gammaproteobacteria bacterium | reverse complement strand
ACAAAAAGATACGCTTTTCTTATCTGTAAGGTTTTAGTCATCTGTTTAGTCTGTCTTAATACTACTATAGAATAGATAACAAATAGAAAAGAGAATAGCAAAGCGAAAGACTTAACAAATAGTTTCAGAAGACTCTCGCCTGTTAAGATTGCTATGATCTGATTAAAATCCATATCAGGTTTGTAAATCGTTAATAATTTTTACTACTTCTGAAGGCTCCGGTACACTTTCAAACTCTATATTCACCTCTGCTCCTGCTGTCTGAACATATACATTACCAAAATTGAATAAGGAGCCAAAGTAACCTGCAGATTTTGCGGTAATATCCTCAACTTTAGATATTCTGGTTTCTGATACTTCACGATATAAAATACTGTAAAAATCAATATCTATTACTCTTTTATTAGTCACTAATCCTACATTAAAGAAATACAAAAGAAAGTTAAGCCAGGCATAACTTATGATAAATAGTATGCCCATCAGACTCATATAGGTGAGCTGAATAGGATTAAGAAAATTAGTAAAAAAAATGTTAGCAATAATAAGTACAAGAAGCAAAAAAATAGTATTAATACCCCAAGAAATCTGAGTAATAGGATGAGCGCGAAGTACCAATATTATCTCTTCGTCACTTTCTTGAGTTTCAAATTTCACATCTGGGCGTATAGAAAACGCATGTAAATGTTTGGTTACCGGGTGTAATAAGCTTGGCATGTATCTTCATTATAGCATGCTATATCTCCTTGCATTTTCAATTATTATATTTTATAATGTCTTGTCTTGGTTATAGAAGCGACTTGGAACCACCCTTTCACATCCCGAACAAGGTCGTGAAACGAGTCTACGCTGATGATACTCATGCCAAAGCGGCAATTGGGGAAAGTAAGTAATAGCCAGGGCATTTTTTTTGGCCTAAAATGGATGTGTTACCGAGAAACAGGCACTGGAGTCGGGTCAACAAATCTGATATTTGAAGGCACATTAAATACGGTGTCACTTACTTCATTCTTCATACATACAGGTTTTTCCCATTTCATACTGGAAAATGTACTGCCTTGAAGCCCTACCTTTGATAGTGCGGAGATCATATCGTTAATAGTAAGTAAATGAAGATCTGCTAACCCCTTAACCATCGGTATAACTTTAGACATATCACATTTTTTTATGCCACTATTCTCATTTAATGTCCAGATGAATAAACAATCTTCAGTAAGGATATATTGCTTTGTTTGTTTTAGCCCCACCATTTTTGCAGAAATACGACTCTTCTTGATTTGAGCTGTGACAGTATAGTCGCTATTTTTCATTACACATGTGGATGGTCCTTCAAGATCGATATAAACTTTATCATCAGGAACATCGGTTGGCTGTATTACTTTCACGGTAGGACCAAACTGTGCCATCTTGAGAGATACTTGATTTCTATCACCGGTTTTGGCGACTAGTGCAAAAATAATGATGAGAATAGGAATGAGTATTACTGATTTTGAAATAGTTGAATGATGCGACTGAAGATGTTCCTTCATACATTAATATTAAAACAATGTATCAGCATTATCCACTGACGGTTCTGGAAGCATTTCAAGTCCCTTTATTTCACCTCGTGATTTTCCCATAATACCTTGTAGGTCGCCATGCATACCAACCGTGTTATCTATTACCTTACGGATATATTTTTCCTGCTTAGCCCATTTTGCGGTAAACCAGCGTTTTTCCCGTTCTACATCTTCCTGCATAGCAGTAAATGCTTCAATAATAGCTTCAACTCTCATTTTGAATTCATCTCCTGCCAGATAGTTGTAACGGATTTCCATCTTCTCAGCCTTCCCTACGGAAACTGATTTAACTCCGTTAATATCAATAAGATGTCCACGAAGAAGGCCTGCTAGTGCCATGATCGAATCATAATTCCCGACCATGACACCTTCCTTATTTCCGAAATGTTTTATGTCCGGAGGTAATACCTGAGTTATGATAATTGCTATTTCTGCCTTAATACTGCGCTGATCATCCTTTAGTTTCGTGATCCACTCATTACTCCATGCTTTTGTCCTCTTTAACTCCCAGATAATGGTTCCACACTGCTGACCAAAATTATTTTTCACTATCTGTAGTACATCTGCACCCCGTACTCCTTTTGCAACTGGGTTAATCTCATCATGAGGAAATGCCTGCCTCAGCATCTGTTCTATTTCAAGCTCGAGCACTTCTCCTTGTGTTTGCTGAGAGCCCTGTTCAAGTTTACGTTTCATTTCTTCATTAGCAATACTTGCATCCTGGAGTTTTTTTTCAAATTCAAGTATTTTAAGCCTATACTGATCATCTAATCTTTTCTGCTCTTCTTCTCTTATTTTTGCCTGTTCAGCAGCTAGTTTTTTTTCGAACTCTAGTATTTTCTGTTCACTCTCCATTTTTAGCTGCCTATTTGTTTTATGAGTTTCAAGGATATCTGTTTGCATCTGCTGAAGCTTCTTTTTCAGTTCAATACTCTCATTTTCAGTATCTTTAAATTTGAGCTCCATTTCTTCCTGGATCTTTATCCTGATCTTTTCTGTGGCTTCCTTATTCATTTTCAGTTTTTCATCCTGGAGTCGCTTTTCATACATATCAGCCTGTTTTTTTCGGTCTTCTTCAACTAGCTTACGGTATTTATCCGCAATCTGATGCGATATTGCCTGCGTTAATGGGATTGTTTGTTTACAGTGAGGGCATACAATTTGATCTTGCATAGGTGTATTGTACCAAAAGAATAAGGTATTAAACTAAAGCTTGTAGAAAGCCGTTCACGAGAGATAATACCAGGGAAAAAAGCAGAGCCCACAAAAAGTTGTCTACCGTAAAACCAGGAACAAGCGTGGTGGTTAACATGATGAGAAGCGCATTGAGAATAAATGTGAATAACCCCAATGTCATAATATTTACCGGAAGTGTAAGTATGAATAATATCGGCTTAAGGAACACATTTATTACACCAAGAACAACTGCAACAATGAGTGCAGTAAAAAACGTATCAATATGAACTCCCTGAAGAATATATCCTGTTATAAAAACAGCAAGCCCATTTACGAGTAGTTTTAATAGAAAGTTCATACTGTCAGTATATA
>CAYXCP010000151.1:0-3128 GCA_964463455.1 uncultured Gammaproteobacteria bacterium | reverse complement strand
TAGTCTGTGATGGTAAATACTTTAACATTGCATCAGAAAGAAATGACTGGGTACTGTTGTGGGGATTCGATTACTTCCGCCATGATATTCCGGTGATTACATTGGCGCCCTCTGAAAGCTATCAGTCATGGAGTAAGTTCTTCTCCTACTTTCGTGTTATGAACAACTATCCACAACTGGTAGTCTGTGATGACAATACGAATGCAAAAATGGCGATTCGTAACTCTTTTCCATCGGTGAAAATACAAACATGCTACAACCATTTCAAAGAGAATATCAGACGTGATTTACACGTGAGATCAGATGTTATGTATCGTCCCTTCATGAAAAGGATTGAGGAGGTATTGCAGGTAAACGGAGTGATAGTGATCGAAACAAATGTCTCTTTGCTTTGTATCGAGATTACTCGCATGACCCTGTGTGTGTTTCCGTACTTACGAATATTGACAGATACAAAGATGAATTACTCGCATATCGTGGCATTCCTCATGCTCCCGTAACATCTAACATTATTGAGGGAATGAACTCACATATTGAATCACGGTTACATTCACTCAGATCGTTTCAAACGGTAGCACATGCAAAGCTGTGGTTTAATGGATTCATCCTCAAAAGAAGATATACAAAATACACTGACTGCAAAGGCAAATTCAAACATCTTAACGGTAAAACAGGGGTTGAAATGACTAAAAAACCTCGGATTGTTCTACCAACCTTCTTCTAATTCCCAGGTGACAATTCTGATACGCTACTTACGCTACTTGGGTGGTATACCGGACTTGAACCGGCAACCTTCTGCTCCACAGGCAGATGCTCTAACCAGTTGAGCTAATACCACCAGTATTCAATCAATAATATATCTAGATCCCGGATCAAGTCCGAGATGACACAGATACCAGATTGACTTACTATTATATCATTTAGAAGGCTTAATATTGGTAGAATATAGTATATGAGTAATCCACACGATATGCATGTAGAGGCTGAAGCAGCACGTGAACGCGAACATTTCACTGAAGCACTCGCGTTATATGAGCACGTTACCGTTGCTTATCAAAAAGAAAAAAACTATTCAGGGATTGCAGATGCACTCCAAGGAAAATTTTTAACATACAAACACTTATATCTCCAATCAAACGACGAAGTCTACTTAACATTATGTTTTTTTAGTGCCGCAGCATCTCTGGAAATCATTCAGGAACATGATATTCATGAGCTTAAAGGATCCATCAGTTTCCGTTTGGGAGAAATCGCAATGCTAAGAAAAGAATATGAAAATGCGATTGAGTATTATCAGAATGCTATCGATAATCATCATGGTATACAGGCTGAAATAGGCGATTACAGGTATCATCTCGGAGAAGCATTATACTTACATGGTTCGAAAGAAGCAGGCAAAACTACTATGCTCCGTGGGCTAAAAGAAATTCAAGGTAACCGTGAAGGAGCCGATCCGTTCCTTATTCATACATGGGAATCAGGATGCTACATGAAACTCGCATATTTATTACGTGACAGCCAGTCGAAAGAATATATGCAAAAAGCAAAGGAGATAATAGATAGTGATCCGAAACTCATTATCCGCAAGAAACAATACGAAGGATTATCGAAGATACTGAGTTTATCGTGAGTAGTATGTTTCCTGCCAGTGTGAGTCGACTTCGACGGTAAGGTCCAGGTAAATCTGTCTATCGAGTGCAAGCTCTAATTCTTTGCGTGCCATACTTCCCATTTCCTTTATCTTGCGTCCACCTTCTCCGATGATCATTTTTTTGTAGCGCAGGTCAGTTGTTAAGATCTTTGCTTTGATATAAGTAAGTGTTTTTGAGCGTTCTTTTATTTCTTCAACGATAACAGTGGAAGTATAAGGCAGTTCTTCACCCATTTTCAAAAATATTTTTTCACGGATCAGCTCACCGACAAAACCAAAACTGTCCATGTTTAAAATAGGATATTCTGTTTTTTCCTCGATACGTGTTTCTTTTACTTCGGGTAAAAATTCGAACACTTTGTTAAGCAGAGGGCCAATATGCATATTGTTGATTGCCGAGATACGATATACGAGTTCAAATTCGTCTTCAAGGAATCGATACTGCGGCATGTATGAAGGTTCTGTGATGTCAGATTTATTAAATACAAGTATTTTTGGCTTTTCTATCTTACGGACGATACCTAACACTTTTGACTCTTCAAAATTACGGGGTCTCGATGGATCGATCATATAGATCACCACATCAACGTTCTGATTGATTGAATGAAGGGTATTTGCATTGACCTGTTTGGCCATAAAATCGTGAGCTTTGCCGAAAATACCAGGGGTATCGACAAACACGATATTACCACGATCTTCTTTATAGATCGCCTTAATAGGGAAACGTGTTGTCTGAGGTTTTGGCGACGTGATAGCAACTTTCTGTCCTAATACATTGTTTACGAATGTTGATTTCCCGACATTGGGCCTCCCGATAAGTAATACTGTACCTTCTTTCATACACATATTGTATCAGACCAGAGCCTATTATGACAGCGTAAAGGGCGTTTGTCTGCCAAAATCACCTCTGGTTTGGTACAATAAGACTCACCTAACCATGCGGGATCGTCTAATGGTAGGACTGCAGACTTTGGATCTGCCTATCATGGTTCGAATCCATGTCCCGCAGCCAAGACGGGCACCCATAGGTGACCGTGTTCCCTAAAAAGCTTGATGGGGCTTGCTAAAGGCCCCATCAAGACGGAAAACATTCGTACCGCGAGCTGCCTTTGTTTTATTCCGAGTTTTCTATCGACATAAGTATATAAATTTTTTGATTAGCAACATACGATATGGATACTAAAAACCTCCAAAATAATTCTGTTGACAACTATATTAGTTCTTTTCCTGAAGAAGTAAGAAAAGAGTTGCAGTTGCTACGAAAAGTTATTAAAGAAGAAATCCCCGACGCTGGAGAAACAATCAGCTATGGGATTCCCACTTTTAAGCTTAATGGTAAATATGTCGTGTATTTTGCAGCATATAAAAAACACATTTCTCTCTATCCCATATCGCAAGAAATTGTATCTGCCCTAGGTAATAACTCCTCATTTAAATTGACCGGTAAAGGAACCCTCCAGTTCCCGCTCAATAAACC
>CAYXCP010000150.1:1980-3133 GCA_964463455.1 uncultured Gammaproteobacteria bacterium | reverse complement strand
TCCTGACCTCCGAGCGATCTTTCTACGAGCGGATAAATTTCTTTATCATCGACATCTGATCTATCTTCAAAAAAGAAATGAATAAATACACGTCTAATATTTGTTTCAATAAATATGGTTGGTTTATTGTATGCAAATGCAGCCAAAGAACCTGCAGTTGCTGGTCCGATCCCGGGAAGTGAATCGAGAATAATCGGATTATCAGGAAGTTTACCATCATAGTCAGATACTACCTTCTCTGCTATAAGTTTGAGATATTTCGCCCGTCGGTTGTATCCCATTCCCTGCCATGCACTGATTACATCTTTTAACGATGCTTTTGCAAGTACATCAAATGTAGGAAACAACCAAAGAAATTCCGGATATTTTATCATGACACGTGGAACCTGAGTCTGTTGCAGCATAATCTCTGAAACAAGGACTTTATAAGGATCATCATTATCTCTCCACGGCATATGCCGCTTATGGTCATGATAATACGCATTAATAGTGTCCTGAAACGTTTCTATCGTCATGAAGTTATTGTATAAACACAGCCACCCATTTTTGATCGCCGATTTTTGTCTTGCGCCTGATTAAGCCACCTAATCCAAAATAATCTGATGCATCGACTTGATGGAAAAAGAAAAAAATCAAAGCATAGATAATATGTTCATCCACGATATATCCATGAGGCCCTGCATGAGGAAACTGGAGGACTGGAAAATAATACAAAAACATCATGAGAATCCCTGATATTGATGCAATACGTACAGTCATACCAGTTGTAAGAGATATTCCGATAAGAAGTTCTCCCCACTTCGCGAGTGCATTGATTACGTCGATCCGCTCTGGAGCTATCATCCACTGATACATCCCATTAAACGTATGAGCATCAGCGATATATGTTGCGGCAGTCCACTGAGGATCTATAAATTTAGTTATTGCAGAATACATAAAGAGAACGCCCATGGCAAGTCTCAGAAGAAATACAGATATTTTGATTTCGTCTATCATATCGCTATTATTGTACTACTAACTCGCAGCAAATGGGACAGTATTCACAGAGAACTTTTTCACTGCTAAATGCTTTCACAGCTTTTTGAAATGGCAGCACACTCATATATGCTTTTAAATCAAAATATCTTCTGACCAGCCATCCCAGATATCCACT
>CAYXCP010000150.1:0-1880 GCA_964463455.1 uncultured Gammaproteobacteria bacterium | reverse complement strand
TCATATATGCTTTTAAATCAAAATATCTTCTGACCAGCCATCCCAGATATCCACTTACCGAAAATGGTCCAAGCGCAGATATTGCCCATGATTCGCCGAGTGGCAATGCATAAGAAGGTGCTACTTGTGTGTGTACTGGAGGGACTTTGTTTTCCAGTTGGTACAGAATAGCCTGTGCAATATATGCACCGTCTTGAAATGCCGTTTGAGCCATTCCGCTAAATTTTGTTGAAGCGATATCGCCAGCAACATATACATTTTTGTATGGCTCGACCTGCATCATTCCGTTGACAATGACTTTCCCCTTTTTATCGAGATTTATTCCTTTTATCTCTGTTGTAAGATGGTGAGATTTTACACCGGCACACCATATAAGTGTTTTGCTTTTAAGTTCCATGTCCTTTAAAAAGACACTTTCTATCTCTTCTTTCATTACTCTTCTATTTAAGAAAATATTTACGCCCAGATCATAGAGACGATGTTTTATTTTTGCTGAGACGGATTCCGGTAATACAGACATAAGTCTGTTACCCGAGTGTATGAGGTCTATTGTCACATATGATTCATCAATGCCGTGTTGTTTTGCGATTCTTCTTGCATATATAGCGAGACTCGCTGCCACTTCACATCCTGTAGCACCACCTCCTACTACAACGATATGTGCACTGCAGTTCTTCATGTCTTCATCATCTATTTTGCACGCTGAAAAAATATCATGAAGGTGTTTGTTAAGCTTAACCGTACTTTCAATTGTATTTACTGAATAGGAAAGTTCTTTCAATCCAGGAGTATTGTAATATGCATTTTCAGAACCAATTGCCAATACCAGATAGTCATACGAATAATTCGCTCCGTTTGTACCGGTTACTGTCCGTTTAGCAAGATCTATATGATCAATGGTATCTTCTTCTACGTGTACACCTGAGTGAACAAATATCTCATCAAGTGGTACACACACTTCAAGGGGAGTATGACCTGCGAGCACATGATAGAGGCGCGCATGATATTCGAAATGTGCTTTGTCAGATATCAAAGTAATAGAAAGGTTTTTATTCTGCGCTTTTGCCAGACTAAGTGCAGTTTTAATTCCTGCAAAGCCACCACCAATTATCAAAACTTTTTTTATTGTATCTGTTTCCATGAATAGGCACGTGTTGATAACTGCTCGAGCATAGTCATGAATGCATCAGGCTTGAATACAATAAAAAGCGATGGCTGCTGTTTGTTAGTTCGTGCTCGTTTAGTAGAATCAATGGGATCACCGGGGCTTGAAAGATTTCCTACTATCTTAAGTGGGTCAGTCGAGGTTCCCAAAGCGACTGTATCTGCGATAAATACACCATCTGCCTCAGTTACAAATATGCTTCCGGTATAGAAATTAATTCGTTTTGCGATGATGGCACTGTTTTTAGCTGGCTTGAACTCAGTTGTGTTGAAACTGACCGTACCACTTATAAGAAGTACGAGTAGTAATAACATTAGAGCAATACGCCATAATACGCTGTAACTTTTCATATAAATAGTATCATCATTATTACTCCTTTTTATACGAAAAGCAACGCATTTTAGATTATTGGATTAAATACTTACCTCGATGTTACGGTTTTCCAGATAATATGTTTTATGAATGTATACCTGTTCCAGGAAATATCTATCATGAGACGCAACAAGAAGTGCTCCTTTATATTGCCGCAGAGCATCTTCAATCACTTCGCGTGTTTCTATTTCAAGATGATTAGTGGGTTCATCGAGAATAAGCAACTGTCAAGTACCCCGTTTTTCAAGACCACATTCTGAGTTTTTTAATATAAACTTAGGTAATTAATTGATTTCATAACCACACATTAATATATTTAGATTGTGGTTATGCTCAATTCAAA
>CAYXCP010000149.1:0-3155 GCA_964463455.1 uncultured Gammaproteobacteria bacterium | reverse complement strand
CTGCTCGATGAAGCTTACAAGGCCAAAGTCGAGCGAAATGAGAGTAAGCTGCGCTGGGTGCTGCAGGCTTGGACGAACGACGAGGTTCTTGACCGGCTGAGCGCCGGCCAGAAGCTCGCCGGCCTGAAATATGGCCATGTTCGTGGCTTGTGGGGATGCCCGGATTTTCCAGAGACACTTGAGCAACACATTTGGAACCTGATCAAACAGCTCGAATACAATCTGGGATTTCTGGAAAGATACCGCAGTTTGCCAGGGCCAGGCGAGATTACAGAGCAGGCTGAGGCTGGACGAGTTCGGGGCATGGCGAGGTTCAAGGGTATTATCCTGAACTTGAAAGCTGCTCTTGAACCCATTGAGAAAGGAATACTGGACTAGGCTGCGCAGATGCAGCGCGTTTTGTAGCACTGCTCACAAGGCAGATGTCGCAGTCGCAGAGCTTCGCGGTCTAAAAAGGGGGTACCTTCGCCAGTTGGCGAATGGTACCCCCCGTACTTTAGTCAACAATATGTTGTTGATTGAAGCATGCAAATAGAACGAAGCACTTTTACAAAGCAGTACACGAGCACCTCCACACAGGAGCACTCAATACATAAAGCTGTCATTCCGGGTTCCGATTACATCGAGAATACTCGACGAAGTCGGTACTTGACCCGGAATCCAGATATTATGTTGTGGGTGTTCTTGTGCGGAGGAAATTGTTCCACCGCGAAGACGTGATTTTTATAGTGCGGCTTTAGCCGCAGTCCTGGGAGGGACAAGATGACTAGCATCAATACAACGAGCGGCATGTGGTTCGCAATCGGTTATTCTGAGGCCAAAACGGATGGCCTTGGAGCAATCTGGATGAACGCCGAAGAGGCGCAGATTCAGATAGGCGTACGCCTAGACGGTTGGTACGTTCCGGCGGAAAACGTCGAGGCGTATGTGAGCGCCATGAAGGCGCCTCCATATAATGGGAGTCTACCGTTGCACGCGACGGTAGACGAGCTACGATTGCGGGCAGGACTCATCGAGGAGTTGATGTCGATACTCCGCGTAGGCGGAATCGACATCTCTGAGCCGGCTCAGCAGCACTTTTACGACCACTATATCCGGGCCCAGTTTTTCAGCGGGGCTACGTCTGCCGTGCTGGCAGACTGGGTGGCACGTTTCAAGGCGGGACGGCCCATATTGGTAACCTGGGAAAACGTCTATGATCCTGAATCAAAGGAAAACCAGGTATTAAACCCTGGGAATGTTTTCCCCGCAGGTCGGCGGGATTTGGCTATAACCGTGTTTCCGTTCGTAGTAACGGGACGTCGCTATGATGGGCATAGCCTCGTTCCGACGGTCGAAGCTGTGAACTGGTAGCTGTACTGCTGGCCGCGATGCAGAGCGGTCTGTAACAGAGCTCACAAGGCTTTTGTCGCAGGCGCAGAGTTTCGCGGTCTTATGGCAGGAGGTTGGTTTATTCCACCCTCCTGCCTGTACTTTAATCAGCAATAAGTTGTTGATTGAAGCATGCAAATAGAACGAAGCACTTTTACAAAGCAGTACACGAGCACCTCCACACAGGAGCACTCAATACATAAAGCTGTCATTCCGGGTTCCGATTACATCGAGAATACTCGACGAAGTCGGTACTTGACCCGGAATCCAGATATTATGTTGTGGGTGTTCTTGTGCGGAGGAATTGTCCACCGCAGGAACCTGATTTTTTATAGTGCGGTATAAGCCGCAGTCCTGAGGAGGGACAAGATGAACAAGCAAATTACAGCCGAAAACCGCGTTCAGGTTTTTGGGCACACCTCGTCAGCTGACGAGATCGCTGCAGCTTTGCGCGTTGCAGAGGACCTCGATCTTACGATTTCGTTTCGGGCCTATAGCCCGAGCGAGCAGCGCTCGGACACAGGCGACCTGCGCGCCCGAATTTATTGGAGTACATTAAATTGGGGGTACTCCCCAGTGTCAAGTACCCGATAAGCTAGACAGGATGTCTTTTTCGAAAAGAAAAAGGAGTCATTTTGAGAACTGAATGAATACGTTTATTATTGTAATAATATATCTGTTGATAAATATATTCAATCAGTTCTCCAATTGTTTCAAATCGAGTAAGGTCTCCTGCTTCTTTCTTGAAATGAGAAAAGAATGATTCCTGATGTCCGTTCTGCCATGGACTTCCTTTTGCACTCATTGATATCTGTATTCCTGCCGTTTTGGTGAGTGTTGTGAAATCCTCGCTATCATATTCTGAGCCCTGGTCTGAATGTATGATATATGATGGGTCATACTGTTGCAATGCATCATTAAGTGCACCCATTACAAGAAACCGGTTATGATATCGTGATACATTTACCCCAACTACTTCCCGGGTGAACAGATCTATGATTGTTGCCACATAGATAAACTTACCATTGTGTTTAATATACGTAAAATCGGTGATCCAGATGACACCAGGTCGTATGGGGCAGATGCTTTTTATCAAATTTGGATAGCCTGTATATGGTTTGTTTAAATCTTTTTTCTTTACTATTCTACTTGCTTTTCTCAGGTATGGTTTCAGATCATACTTCTTCATTATCCGCCTGATTCTGTTATGTCCCATGGCAAGTTGTATGGCTATCCGTTTATGTCCATATGCAGGGTGGTCTGCCATCACACTTTCTATCTGACTTTTTACTTCCTCATCAATAGCAGGTCGTTTATGTCTGTAGTACAGGCTTGCCCGACTTACACCAAGCTCCAGTGCCATCTTTGTTTTATTAACCGCTTTAATTGCCATATCAACCTTTTTTCCCCCGTTCAAGAATTAACTCTCCAATTATTTGTTTCAAATACGCGTTTTCCCGTTTGATCTTGTTTATTTCCAGTATCTGACTATTTGTTCCTCCTGTACCTTCAGATAGCCAGCGGTATATGTTTTTAACTGAAATGCCATACCTGCGTGCTGCTTCTGCTCCGCTGATGCCTTCGCTTTTTATCTTACTTACCACTTCTTCCTTGAATTCCTTCCCGTATGTTTTCCCAGTCATATTCTTTTTCTCAACTGCTAATTTCTTCCAAAAATATCTCCTCTTTTTGAAAGAGACTTACTGTCTAGTTTACCAGGTGCCTGCCAACGCTCAGTTTCTGCAAGTCAGTATAAACAAGCACAAACTTTGGGCTCCACCTGT
>CAYXCP010000148.1:0-3250 GCA_964463455.1 uncultured Gammaproteobacteria bacterium | reverse complement strand
ACAGGTGGAGCCCAAAGTTTGTGCTTGTTTATACTGACTTGCAGAAACTGAGCGTGCTTGTTCATAGGCACCTCTCTGCTTATCGTAAGAATAAGCAAGAAAGAAAGTCTGCCGAAAAGTCAGTGCGGGAAACTGCTGGTCGTGACCTGCGGATTATAAATAGTAAAACGCAGTTACTCGCTGCAGAGTTTGCAGTATGGAATGAAAGCTACCGTAAGCTTAATAAGAAGCACATGGAAGCAGGATCGCCGGTGCTCAGTTCTGACGCGCAACGCGGCCGGGATCAGATCGTGCCGATAATAACTGACCTGGCGGACTCTATTCGTGAAGCACAGCAATCTTAAGAAAGGTGGTCTCAGATGTCAGAAGCCACGTTACCTGAGGATTGGCTTGACAGGATTTATGCGTTCAGACCTTCATAGCAATCCTGGCGGCCGCGGATGGTCTCATTACAGAGCGCGAAGGTGTACGAGCTCGCAAAGCGAGGCCGCATAAAAAACGGAAAAGCTGGCACATTTGACGCAGCGCGCTAAATCAGCCAACGCTCCTTACGCGATTCTGACGGCTGAATGGATTGCGGCCCGCGCACCCATATCTGAATCCTTGATATGTGTGCGCCAACAGGCAGAATCCATCGCAAATAGACTGGAAACTCTGCGTAAGCAGAAGCTTATTGATTAGTTTATTGTAAAGGGAGTCAAACGTAATGACCAGTGACTTGATCACCGAAGTGCAGGAGCTTACTCAGCATATTTAAAAGCTGGTGAGCCGCGCGGAGAGAATCCACGACGAGCGGGCGGGACTATCAAGCTAGCAAATAAGCTAGGCAAACGTACGGGCGGGTTCTGCCCAAAAAGAAAAAATAGGAGGGTTATCAAAACTGAAGATTAACCCTCCCTTTATACTTTTGTGTATGTCAAAAGAGGTTCATAGAAGTATGAAGGTAGTCCTCCTTAACTTACTTCAGCACTTAACTCATCGCTATACGTTCATCGTGCTGAAGAGCGTTGATCGGAGGACATAAGTGTTCGTAATTCCGATTTCATCGGAAACGAACACTAATGAGCCGCTTGTCGGATTTGAACCGACGACCGTCCGTTTACAAAACGGGTGCTCTACCCCTGAGCTAAAGCGGCTGGGTGCCGCGGGAGAGAGTCGAACTCTCACAACCTTGCGGTTACAGGATTTTAAGTCCTGCGTGTCTGCCATTTCACCACCGCGGCGAAGATCGCGAAGCGATCGGACGATGGCCAATGGACGTTAGCCTATGGCCAAAACAATATAATACTACATAATCAGTCCATAGTCTATAGACTGCAGTTCATCGTCTATTATATCAAACTCTCTTACACATTCCACCTTTATGCGCACTTAGCATGTGTGTGATATTCCATAAGCCACGTACTTAACAAAATGAATTCAATCAACAATTGGCAATCTGGATAATGAACACACTACACCAATCAATGTTAGATTTTTCCAACAATAAATGTTACACCTTTAAGGTGTGATAAGTTACTTTCTTTTTATTATGTAGGTGTACGGATAGTACATGAAGTATGCAGGCGCATCATCCTGGATGAGTTTCTGAAAGTTGAAATATATCTTCTTTCTATCCCCTACTGCAAGGGTGCTTCTTCCATCTTCGAGCAGTTTATCCACTTTGACGTTATTATAATTGGTTATATTTCCCGTTTTCTGTGTCGAATGCCAGAAATAATACTGGTCAGGATCTAAAGGTACTTTCCAGTATGCAAGGAGCATTTCAAATGATGCATCTTGCTGAATCGGAGCAGTATTAATCTTGACATCTACTCCGAGCCGTTTAACATCATCACGTACTTGCTCTGCGATATCAAGATACTCATATGAAGTGTCCAGAGTAAGCGTTGCCGAATGTGTCCCCTCGTTGTATCTTCTCATGAGTTTTTGAGCAAGATCGGGGTTATATTGATATTGCTTTAAATTCGGGTTATATGCCCATGATATAGGTGGTACCGGACCTGCAGCCACTTCGCCGACATCTTGAAGTTTCTCTTTGTCAATACTCATGAGTATTGACTGCCTTACATCACGTTCTTTAAGAAGGGTATTATTCATGTTGAAAAACAGAGTGAGTAGCTTACTATAATCGACAACTTTCTGAATCTCAGTATTTTTCCAATAAGCAAATATATCAGCTACCGTTTTACGGCTCACCATCATCTGATTAATTTCTCCCAGCTTATAGGCATTTATAAGTTTTGTCTCATTATCATAAAACTTGTAGATAATAATCGGCAGATCGCTTTTGTTTGGCGTTAAATATAGTTCAGTGAGATTTCCGTACTTAGCTTTACTGTGTTCTATTTTATACAGGCCTGCGACTCCTATTAACGGAGATTTAATTACGGGTGTTGTTAAGTATGTCGGGAATATCGGAAGTGGTTTCTGAAGAATAAACGATATGACATAATCACCATCTCGTTTAATCGTGACATCCTTGAATGAGTAATTCAGATCGGCTACGGTAAATTTTTTACCGTCATTCCAGAAGAGATTTTTCTTTAAATGAAATCTGTATTCTCGGCCGTTGTTAACCTGTTCCCAGGTATCCGCAAGCACCGGGATAATCTGTCCTTTTTCGTTTATAAAGATAAGACTATTTGAGATCTTTGAAAGTATTTCATCGGGTACATGTGCGCTGTCAAAAGTACCCACAATACCAATACTATCTTTTTGTGTGGTCAGATAACTTACTAAATACGGAGAAAGTGAGACGATACTGATGATACTGATAATGCTGATCAGAAAGCTAAGAAGTATAAGACGAGCGTGTTTTTGTGTAAATGCAAGAACGATCCAATAATAGTATCTGAACTTCTTGTTTTTAAGAAGCATGAATTATTTTACGAAAAAATTTATGATAGAGATGACCAGAAAGACTGCTATCATAACTGTTGTCATTCGTAAGGTAATTTTTTCTATACCGCGTCTTGTCTGGAACATCTCGCCTCCCCCGCCCCAGGCACTGCCGAGACCGGCGCCACGGCCCTGAATAAGGATGAGTGCTACGATGATAATTGATACGAGTATGTTCAAAATTAAGAGTATGTTTCGCATAGGTCAGACTAATTATAATTCATAGATCCTAAAATTGCTACCATCTGTCATCCCCGCGAAGGCGGGGATCTGCTGAACATTCTATGGCATTGGTTCTTGAGTGCTCAAACTCCCGCACTGACACGCTGCGGCGAGTAAAACAACGAGC
>CAYXCP010000147.1:0-3254 GCA_964463455.1 uncultured Gammaproteobacteria bacterium | reverse complement strand
CCTTGGTTCACATTCATACCTTCAAGTATGACAAAATTATACCTGTTTCGCAACATGCTTAATAATCAAAGCGGCAGCTTTTTGTTTTTTTGGGAAGGAAAACCCGGGGCAGAATCTGCCGCGGAATAGGCTGATACTAGACAAGCTAGCCTGACTTAGATATACTGTATCCGTATGCTCGACTATAAAATCACTCGTTTCGAAAAAAAGAGCGACTCCCGCGGAAGCCTCATTGTCTTTCTTAAAGAATCTGAACTCGATGACGCCAAAAAAAAATTCGGACAGATTTATTTCGTTACCTTTTCCAAAAAGGGTGTTGTGAGAGGCAATCACTATCATAAAAAGTGGCACGAATGGTTCGGCATCGTAGATGGTAAAGTAGAAGTAGTACTGGAAGACGTGCGAACAAAGAAACGGGAAATTGTGAAACTCGATGCAAAAAAAGACAAGTATGTCCGTCTTGAAACAGGCCCCTATATTGCGCACGCAATCAGAAGTTTAAGCAAAAAAGCATCACTTCTAAGTTATGCCGACGGCGAATGGAAAAGTCAGGATGATACACACTATTACGAACTTATTTCTCCACAATCATGATTACTGTTCTTGTAACTTCAATAGGTTCAACAACTGCAATTAGCGCTGTGAAAGCTCTTCGTAAAGGAAAAGAAACATATCGTATTGTTGGCACTGATATCTATCCATCATCAGAAATACCAGGTACTATATTTTGTGATGCGATGTATCAGGTTCCTCGCTATGACAATCCAGAGTATATTAGTAAGATAATTGATATCTGTAAAAAGGAACAGGTAAATTATGTGTTGCCTATACTGGATCAGGAAGTTGAAATGATCGCTCAGCATACTGAATCATTTTTGAACGACGGCATAACGCCATGTGTGAGTGATTACATCACCGTCAAAACGTGCAATGATAAAGCAGAAACCTATGAATACCTCAAGAAAAGAATGATCGATACGCCTCGTGTGTATTTACCAAAAGAAAAACAGATGTTCTCACTGCGTTTTCCGCTCTTTATGAAACCACGCCATGGTGTGAGCAGTAAAGACTGCTATGTCGTATCGAACATCGAAGAATATGAAGTGCTCGTCAAACGAATAGAAGAACCGATTATCCAGGAACAGTTACACGGAAAACAATATGTTATAGACATTGTGAATGACACTCATGGCAATAATGTAGCAGCTGTCGTACGACACGAGATCAGCGCTAAATCAGGACTAGGTGTGAAAGCAGTAACCGTGTACGAAGAAAAGATAAGAGCATACGCAGTCATGATTGCGCAAAAACTCAAAATACAGGGTGCGGCCAATGTAGAAGTATTTTCTGACGGAGAAAAAATAAGCTTGATTGAAATAAACCCACGCTTATCAGCAGGTTCGATTTTATCGGCCATTGCCGGCGTTAACATCGCAGAACTGACCATCAATGCTTTTTCGGGCAAACGTCAAACGGGAGGGCAACATACGTACAAGGACAACATCTATATGACACGGTATTGGGAAGAAGTATTCTATGATGGTGGAAAATTGATAAAATGATTATTCCGTCATTCTGGTAAGTCTCGACAAAGTCGATGACGCACCTGCCTGTCGGCAGACAGGTCCAGAATCCGGATCCTGGACAAGCCAGGATGACATTATGACACTCAAAGATAAACATATTCTAGTTACAGGTGGCACCGGACTCGTCGGAAAACATGTAGTTAAGCTACTTCTTGATGAAGGCGCTCGCGTGACCTGTTTTACGAGAAAAGAAATAACTTCCGATAATCCCAATCTCACGTATGTCACGTGTGACTTAAAAGATCTGAAACAACTGAAGTCAAAAGATAAAGAACCAAAATTAGATACGATCGATTATCTCGTCTATGTCGCAGCCTGTATCCCACAGGCTCATGAAAAAAAAGAAACAGTGCTCGATGCAAAAGAAAATACACTCGATCCATTTCTGTATGTCATGGAACTCTATGGTCAGAACGTAAGCAAAATTGTGTTCACTAGCACCATAGATATCTATGGATATCCTGACAAGGAACAGTTTGATGAGACAACCGGAATAAATCCGCCGAGCCCATATGCACTTGCTAAAGTAGCAAGCGAGGAATACCTGAAATACTACGCTAAAATGAATAAAACCTCGTTCACCATTCTACGTTTCTCACAAGTATACGGAGAAAACGAGCCATTCGTCCGTGTGATTCCTTTTGTAATTGACGCAGCAATACATAACAAACCATTTAACATGTGGGGAAATCCACAGAATAAACGTAAATTTTTGTATGCTGCAGACGCAGCAGCATCTGTAATCGCTGGACTGAAATACGATAAAAATGGTATATTTCAGATCGCAGGCCCCGAAGAAATCACGATACACCAGATAGTAGAAACGGTAGAACAGGTAACGAGCAGGAAAATGATCGTTGAACATAAAAATGCAGACAGTCCGATGGTGCATTTAACACCCTCAACTGATCTCGCAAAAAAGGAATTGAAGTTTGAAGCAAAAACCTTATTTAAAGATGGTATTTCAAAAGTCATTGACTCATATGAACACAGCTAAAAGCCAGGAATTATACAACCAGAACAAAGATGTTATTCTGCAGGTAACTCCCTTTCGAAAACCGGTACTTGTAAAAGGTAAAGGAAATAAAGTTTGGGATGCAGATGGCAACGAATACTTAGATATGATGTCCGGACAGTTCTGCCTGGCATTCGGACATTCATACACACCACTGAATCGCATTATCACCAAACAACTCACGAAACTAACCCACACAAATACGCTATCGCTCACCGAAGAAATGTTTGATGCCGCTCGTGAACTCGCGTCAATCACTGAAGGCAATCTTAAAAAAACAATCTTGCTTTCAACAGGCGCAGAAGCTGTCGAATGCGCACTCCGATACGCAAAATTCTATACAAAAAAAGATGGCATCGTAGGCATAGACAGCGGATATCACGGACTCACACTCGCAACGCAAAGCATCTCAAGTAAAGGTATGTATGCCATGCCAAAAGTGCAGGATTCTTTTTCTATTCCTTCACCCGATTGGCTTGATAGGCCTCAGGGACTGAGTTTAGAGTCATTCATCACACAGATTCTTCAGGAATCGCGACAAAGACTCGAACAATACAAAGGAAAAGTTGCCGCCTTCGTTGTGGAACCGGTTATATCGGTCGGTGGAATGATCTATCCACCAAAAACATATTTTGAAGGACTACGCAATTTAG
>CAYXCP010000146.1:0-3270 GCA_964463455.1 uncultured Gammaproteobacteria bacterium | reverse complement strand
TGCTCGGGAGCTTCTTCACCTGAGATATAGAGTGTTTTAAATTTCTGTAATGACTGGAGCAGCAGCGTTGACTTACCCACACCAGGTTCACCGGTAAGAAATATGACCGATCCGGGTATGATACCGCCGCCGAGTACGCGATCAAGTTCATAGATACCCGTGGATGCACGTGTTTTCGACTGAGGTTTTATTTTTGAAAGGGGAGTAGCCTCAAATTTCGAAACCATCTCACGTGAGCGTGATGATCCGGCTGGTTCTGATTGTTGTTTGAGAGTATTGAACTCACCACAGTCTGGACATTTTCCGAGCCATGATCCTGAGCCATACCCGCAGTTTGAGCAGATAAAGAGTGCCATATACTATTTTACATCTTTTCAACCGTTTCTATACCAAGCAGAAATAATCCGTTGTGCAGTATTCGTGCGACAGCACGTGTTATCAAAAGTCTGAATTCTTTTGTATCGCTATCGCTGTTTAAAATAGAATGTTTCTGATAAAACAGATTAAATTCCTGTGCTAATTCATAGAGATAATTACACATGATGTTGGGGGAATATATCTGGCATGCCGCAACTACTGTTTCCTCAAATTTGACGAGTCTTCTGAGTATCGCAAGTTCTTCTTCATTTACGACAAAGTTAATATCTCCGGTTTTCGTACTGAGATCTTCGGTGTTTGCAAATTTGTTCAAAATTGAAACACAGCGGACAAACGTATATTGAAGGTATGGTCCTGAGTTACCCTCAAAGCTCACTGATTCATTGAAATTAAATTCGACATTATTACCAATACTGTTTTTGAGTAATGCATATTTTACCGCGCCTGTTCCGACCTTCTCGATTGTTTCAGGTGCAAGTGTTTTGCTTTCTCCAGCAGTTGCAGATTCTTTCATTTTTTCTTCTGCACGTGCTGATGCCTCATTCAGAAGAGACTCTCCTGTTTTAATGTTACCTGTTCGGCTGGACATTTTGCCTTCTGGCAATCGTACCATGCCATGGGATATATGTTTTGTCTTTGCTGCAAGATCCGGATTTATGAGTGATAATGCTTTCAGGAGAACTTTAAAATATTCGTTTATTTCATTCCCTGTTACTATTATCGAAACATCATAGGGAAAGCGTCTATATTTCGTTGGTGCAAGACCTAGTTCTTTCGTTTCGTATGTAGGAAGACCTAGTGAATTTATGAATACACGTGTATGTAACCCATGGTCTTCACCGGGGAAGACGATAGCGCCTTTACTTTCGACAAACACTCCTTTTTTGAGATACTCGAACACGAGCTTTGCGCCATACTCGCTCACTTCACTCTCAAAATAATAGTCATTAAACTGTGTTCCCAAACGAGCATACACTTTTTCAAAATAATCGAGTGTCCATTGGCGACCAACCTTATATATCTCTGAAACCTTTACAAGAAGTAACTGATCAACATTGGTATGTTTTTCGTATTCGATATACGGTTTGAAATCTTCTTTATGTTCCCAGAGTTTTCGTGCCGCGATAAATACATGCAGATTAATTTTCTGCATTTCTTCTTTTGCTGTTTGATCCTCTTCGTATTTTGAAGCGCCCAGTGCGTATGCTTTTCCCATATAAGAAACGCGTTCTTCAAGTGATTTCTGAGCTAAATCATCGAGTGTCGTATTTTCTTCTTTCATGGTATGCATCATACCCCAGATCGACTTAGCGACATGCATGCCAACATCACCCTGGTAGCATACGCGCTTTATCTCAGCACCATTTGATTCAAGAAAGCGAGCGAGTGATTCTCCAACTATATTGCTGTACAGGTGTCCAATATGAAATTCTTTAAATGGGTTTGGATCGGTATATTCGATAATAATTTTTTTTCCTTTAAGCATGTCTGATCTGCCGTAGTGAACGGTAGATACTGCGCGCACTAAGTTATCGATAAGTGCTGTGTTTGTCAGATGAAAATTAATGAATCCGGGTTTTATTACTTCAGTTTTCTTGATGAGTGTGTTTGAAGGAAGGTGCTTTACGATTTGCTCGGCTAATTCGACAGGATTCATTTTAAGCTCCTTACTGTAGCGCAATGCAACGTTAGTCGCATAGTCGCCGAATTCAGGACGTGCAGGGTTCTGGAGTATCACAGAAGGATCGGTAATACCAAGTGCCTTTAGTGATGTTTCGATGTCAGTAATAAGTTGTTTCTGTATCATTTTGACCTCTATGATACCATAATCTGAAGTCCAGGTGAAACGATAATATTGCATTATGGTAAATGTTTTTTTACAATATGATATCTACTATGCGTAAAAAGCTCATCCTCTTTATTGTGCTTCTTATATTATTTGGCGCCTTTATTGGTGTCAGGTACGTTATTCTTGACGCTCAAAATGCATCGGGTCGTGTAAAAATCGTGTCATCACCTTCTGCAGGCGTATTTATCGATAACGTTGCTGTAGGCAAGACTCCTCTTGAAGCAAAGTATAAAGTAGGCGAGTTTCTCCTGAAGTTAATCCCGGAAGGCGATGCTACCGCAACTGCCTCATGGCAGGGAAAGATAAAAGTGTATAAAAATTCGTTAACATACGTGAATCGTGAACTCGGATCTTCTGATATTACTTCAGCTGGCGAAACCTTCACCGCAAACAAGATGGATAAAAGCCCATCGAATCCAAATTACGGAGAAGTATATGTAGAAACAGATCCAAACGGCGCAATTGTCTATCTCGATAATGATGAAAAGGGAGTTGCTCCGCTTATCTTAGGCGATGTATTGAAAGGTGATCATGAGCTTTCTGTATTCATGCCTGGATTCTTCAGAAGAACACAGAAAATAAACGTGGATGCAGGATATCGTGTAAACGCATCGTTTAAACTATCGATAGATCAGTCACAGCAGAAACCTACCGACACACCTACTCCCGCACAGGCTACCGCGAGTGCAAAAGTGGCACCAGGTGCAACAGGAGTGAACAAAATCATAATCAAAGAAACACCACTCGGTTATCTCCGCGTCCGCGAAGAGCCCACGCTGAACGCTTCCGTATCAGGCCAGGTAAATCCGGGAGAACAGTTCGATATCCTTGATGAAAAAGAAGGCTGGTACAAGATTAAGTTTACAGGCAAAGAGGGATGGGTGTCTTCACAGTACTCCGAAAAAGCAAAATAATACCCTGTCATCCCTGGCAAGATACTACATGACCGGGGATCTATAATTGTTAATTGCTCTCGATACCGTTTTTTCTGCAAAGCAGTGGGAGTACCCAAGCTTCGCGAAAAAAGATATCTTCGACCAATT
>CAYXCP010000145.1:0-3271 GCA_964463455.1 uncultured Gammaproteobacteria bacterium | reverse complement strand
TCTATTTGACTTTTTGATATCTTAATGAATTGTATAGCATTTTCAATTTGAGTATCGATACCTCTTATAGTTATGTTTTGGAGTTCCTGTGTAACTTCTTTACTACCAAAATCCTGAGCTGCACCACAATACTGACATTCAAACATATTTGCGCCTACTTCGCTTCTGCCTATTGTACTGTCTATTCCCCCTGCGCAAGAAATACACCGTGCTACTACCGCACTGCTATTTAACTGTTCATTTATGCGCAATGTAGTATATGGCTTCGATGTATTTTTTATCAGTTGTTCTAATGATATACCTTCGTTTCGTGATTTTAAGATAATAAGAGCGTAGTTTATGGTGATACGTGCTTCTTCAAACATAATATTCATTTTTTCCAGTGTGCCGCGTTTTATTTGCACTGCATATTCAGGTCCTCCGAGCAGTATGATTTGTGCTTCATATATTTCTTTATTTCTAGCTATAGCAATTAATTCAGCGCTTTTTGTTGCAATAAGCTGAGTTAATTCTTGAGTTGTTTTTCCATCGAGATGAGAAAATGTATTTTCCGTGTACAAAACCAAGCTGTTACAATGGCTACATCTATTAAGATGTAATAGGGCAGCTCCACACGCGGGGCAGACGAGTCTTTCTGCATGCACTGATTCAGTATTGTCTTTTTTTGCGGTTTTCACTGCCAATAACAGATCCATAAGAACCGTGTTACGCAGCTGAGGCAAGGATATTTGGTAATGTGTTAGGATTGGTCTATCATAACCCCGCTTTTCCAGATAATGCATATGTGTGATACGTTCGTCCAGCAGATACAATTGCTTTTCAAGCAATGTGATAGTAGAATTCGGTTGCCTTCCTGACCATCGCACCATGCTTTTACAGGTATTGCAAAATGTAAAAGATGTATTGGTGAGGGGTGATCCACATTGAGGGCAATGAAGTTCTACGGCATCAAGTTCAGCGATTTGCGCTGAAGTTTGTTCAGGAGAACGTATATGTAAGCTATCTTTATATTCGTCTTGAGTAATGAGCAATAGTGATGGAGCATTTGCTTCATCAATCAAAATCAATATTTCTTGAAGCGCATAGTAATCTGATACTGTAGGTGGTCGATCATTTCGTATATCAGCCATGCCCCCAATACTCCAGGTAACCAACGGACTATCAGGCTTGGTATTGGTAATCGGAGGTTGATTTTCATTTTCCATATTTTTCTAAATATTAATTTTATCTGATATACAAATCTAATTCAATAGATTTAACATCGTGTAAGATGTGCAGTTCCTTTGAGATTACTATTTACAATATGGTGAAACGAAAATGCTGATGGTTGAATCCCTAACCCGTGTATATGTGTGTGTAGATACTGAGTGTATAATGGTATATCCCAGAAAACACTTCCTTCCATAATAAATGAGACATGATCTTTCTTAAGATGATTAATCATACCTGCTATCTGTGTGGCGAATAATGAAGCAGAGCGGTTGATTAATTGAGTAACCAGGCTATACTGATCTATCTGTTTATCTGTGATGGCAGACATTTCTAGAGTGCTTTGCAGTTTAGGCAATGTTGGATCCAGTAATTTCAGGTAATAATTATAGTGTTGATAGAGATATGCTCCTGAGATTTCCTTTTCGAATAGATGTTTACCTGGATTTGTTGAGATAGAGTCAACATATCTTCCACTTTCAGTTTGTTTTAATTTGTCAAAATTCCCTGATTCAAGATTGATAATCGTATGCTCATCGGCAAAAAAGCCCATATTGGTCCCTGTTCCTACAATTCCACCCACCACTTTATCCCACGAACTTACCTCAAGCCCGGATAATGCCAGACATACGGTATCATTTGCCGTAATTACTTGTAGCTGACGACGGTATTCCTGCATTACTGCATTTTCTATCTGTTCTCCGACGATTTCGCCAATTAATCCTTTGAATGTGTGTTCTTTTGTTGCTCTCAGAAGAACACCATCAGTATGTTCGTTCCGGAGTATGGGAACAATCGGATATGCAAAATTGAGCGCAAGTATAGTTGCATCTTTTTTTATATGCTTAGTTACATAGCTCAGAAAATGTTCCTTGGTATCAAATAATGGTATAGATGTTATATCGTAATCAGTGAATTCGAGTACGCCTTCATGGTTATGAATGTAAGCTGTTTTGCAGAGAGTACCTCCAATACTCATAACCTGTACTACATCTGAGTTTGACAA
The DNA here is from genome assembly GCA_964463455.1 of uncultured Gammaproteobacteria bacterium. Lineage (GTDB taxonomy): Bacteria > Patescibacteriota > Microgenomatia > UBA1406 > GWC2-37-13 > JBDKFK01. Next base: position 1,056 of record CAYXCP010000145.1, on the reverse strand, counting down.
AAAAGAAGAGGAAGCTAATGGATTTTGCAAGTAAGCAAGACTATTTGATTGTCCATCACGTGCGTCATCCAGTTCTTTCGTAAATGACTCAGAAATGGCTTGTAACTCTTTCTGGGTATATAACGGAATAGTCATATTACTGTATTAAACTCTCGTAATCGTGTGATGGCTTGGGTACTCCCATTAGCTGGAGCACTGTACCGGCTATTTTATTAAGTCCGTTGTCAGGATTTTGATCCAGCTTTAGTTGTTGATTATGTTTATCGTGAGGATCATAAATAATAAAAGGTACCGGATTCATTGTGTGTGCTGTATGTGGCTGTCGGGTGGTTATGTCATACATAATATCGGCATTTCCGTGATCTGCCGTTATACAGCAAATATAGTTAACACTAATCAGAATATCACACAACTTTTTTAATTGTGAATCGACCGTTTCAACACCTTTTACAGCTGCTTTAAAATTCCCGGTGTGTCCTACCATATCAGGGTTAGCAAAATTTACGAGAATAAAGTCAGGTTGACTCGTTTTAACTGCGTGTTCTACGTTATGTTCGATTTCTGCAGCTTTCATTTCCGGCATAACATCATGTTTTACTTTGTTACTTTCAGCAAGACTTCTCATTTCTCCCTCAAAAACAATTTCAACGCCACCGTTAAAAAAATAGGTTACGTGAGGAAATTTTTCTGTCTCTGCGGCACGCAGTTGAGTAAGACCATGAGTGCTTAATACTTCGCCCAGTGTATTGGTGACTGACTGTTTGGTGAAAATAACTTCATATGGGTACGATTTATCATATTTGGTCATGGTAATAAACGGTGATGAAGGCAATCGGTGGTGCAATCCGGTAATAAGTTGCTTCATGCGATCAGCGCGGAAGTTGAAAAAGAAAAGTGGTTCACCATCCTGAATTCCTCTAAACGATTTATCAATGCGAACCGGTTCTATGAATTCGTCGGTTACTTCTTTAGCATAGCTTTCTCCAAAAGCCTGCTCCAGCATAGTGAAAGGATCTTCACTGCCTTTCTGATGAATATCATCAGTTGGCGATGTCA
>CAYXCP010000144.1:0-3280 GCA_964463455.1 uncultured Gammaproteobacteria bacterium | reverse complement strand
GCCAATTTCTTTGCCTGATCTTTCGCATTGGCAATGGCTTTCGCTCTGGCTTCTTCTCGGAACTTCGCGGGATCGTCGATGGTGAACCGTGCTCCCTGTATCTGGTTTGCGCCGGCTGCTGTTGCTTCTGCGATAACCTGAGATACTAAATCTATTTTCGTTACTTTGATTGTGATGTTTGCGTTTCCATTATAGCCGGTGATTCCATTTTTGTTATTTTCATACGAATAATTCGGATTGATTGAGTAGTTTGAAGTCTTGATATCTTTTTTATCGATGCCAAGCTTCTGCATGGAGGCGATTATTTTATTATTGGTTTCATCGATTGATTTTTGAACTTGGGTAACAGAAGCTGCTTCAATAACACTGATTCCTGCATCAACATACGCAGTGTCCGGAACAACCTCAACCTTCCCTTCACCAACAACTGAAAGTTCGGAAGAACGGGAAGTATTGGTTACTTCAATCGGGTACGAAAGATTCGAAAACTTAATAATTGCGAGAGTAATAACAATAATAAACGCGGTTAGTACGATGTTTAGAATTTTCATATTCTTTAATTCTAAATGTTTAACGGTCAGACTGCAAGAAGATTGATGGGTGAGAGCGGTCACCCATACAGGTTGAAGCATCAAATGCCGTCAGTTACCTCAGCTTAGAGGTTATGACCGCATTCGATGCAGTACACAGTAATACCGTCTTCACGAAGACGGTGATACTTTTCATCATCGCACTTGTCGCAAGAGCAGGGTCTGGTTTCCCAAGACCACAGTTTGCAACTAGCGCAACCAAAAACGAATAATGGCAACCCGAAGGCTGCCATAACTATAAGTAGATATTTTCGCATCCGCCTTACCTCCTTTCCCTGCACTCCCATTCCGCTCAATGGGGAAGATTCTCTTCAATTGCAGGTGTATTCAAGATGCGCTTCTATAGAAAAATCTTTTCTCATAAAGTCCATCCTGAAGATTTACTTGTATGGAGTAAATATGTATAGCTAATATTTTATACTATTTCCGCGTAAAATGTACTATAATTGCATCGCTATGAGTCAAGCTGAAGTGTCACTGGCTTATTCTGAAGCGACAAAAGAAAATACGTTCATAGAAGCGTGTCCAGTCTTTCATATTGGAATACTCCATGCGGATCAAGCTAAATTTACTCCTGAATCAAGCTTGAATCTCAAAAAATTGCGCCGGGGAATGGTTGCCGATGCCAGCCATGTTTATACAGCTGATGGTTCTGTCGCCCCTGTGAAAATAATGAATGGTTATGTGGGCTATATAAGTAAGGGAGGATTTATCCCTATTGGAGATGTTACTGAAAGAAACGGTCAGCCTTATATAACACGATTTGACGATGAGGAGTTAACGAACATCCAGGGAGCGTTTCTGGCACCAGTCGCTCCATGGTGGGAGCTTGGCAGTGTAATGCATGTCAACTTTTCAAAAGAAGCTTACTATGCGTATCACGATTATCCCCCGGAATTGGAAGAAACTATTGTCACTGCAGAAAGAAAAGCTCTTCAATATTACCAAAAACTTTCGGAAGACTCGGGCCGTGGTGGTATCGCATGTCTAGGTAAAAATAATTACGCAGGTTGTGTATTCCCCTCAAAAGGTGGACAAACTATACTTTCACCTCATGAACAAATGGGAGCACCAGCTAATCCCAGATCTTTTCAACAGATTAAGGAATATAGATTATTTTCTGATAATCCTGAGGCTGAATTAAATAGGTTACTTGCATCTCAGATACGTGAAAGAATCGATGGTACTCTTCATGACTTTTCACCGGATGCAATATTTTCGACGGACAACATGGGATTTACTATCGAACTTCCGGGATTTGAAGCACAGCATTTTACCGTTGAAGCTATAAATAGATTGTTTCAACCTCTATTTTTAAATATTCATGAAGAAATGCGAACGGTATGCGCAATGGTTTTTGAAGGTGATTTGAATGATAAGATTAGTCAGGTTTCCGATGCAAGAAAAAATGGAGGTTTTCATTACGACAAAACTACATGTAATGAAGCATTTTATAAATGCTTAAATTCAAATCTTCCACCACCATGGAATTTACTAAATATATTAGAACGTAAGGGAACACTCCGGCATCCTCCCGGCTGGTCGTTTGAACTAAGAGTTAGTAAAAAGGATGGCGGGGGACTTGTGACTGGCACCCTTGGAATAGCCGATGGAGAAGCTGTGGGACCGGTTGAAGGATCAGGAAGTAAGCTATTCAGACCTCCTACTTCTCCAACACTAGAGCAGATTGAAAGAAGAAAAGAAGAACACAGAAGAGTAACCGAAAATATGTTTAGCTGATAGGAACAATTAAATTTTTTTGTATATTCGTATCACCGGATGGTCGAAGACAGTCCATGTTTCCTCTGCATTTTCATCAGGAAATTCGATAAGTGTCTTTCCAAATAACTGAATTCTAGGGTATGAAGAAAACTCGGCAACCTTCACAAAACCCGACTCGCCGGTGAAAAAATCCTTATAAAAAGAGTTCAGCAAAGGATATGTCTGAAGCCGGGTGAGACATTGTTGGCTCATATACTTCTGCAAAACAATCCGGGTATCTACAATTTCATAACAGGTGTGGTTCGCGAAAATTCTCCGGGAAGGAACAAAAATATAATCTGCTCTGGCTAATTGGATTGAAAGATCCGACTGAAGAGCCGGCTCTGTATCAAGATCATAATAATTAAAGGATCGATAGCTATATGGTTTGACAAGACCTGCAGAAGGACTTGCAAGCTCTTGCGGAGATGGAATAGGGATATCTACAACATTGGCTGTTTCAGCGAGAATATAAGAATCCTGTGGAATATTTCTGTAAATCCAGTCGGATGCGATAAACCGTACATCTGGATTTTGATAGATCGATAAAAAGGCGATACCAGGAATAATAGAGAATAAAAATACGATAAATCCAATGGTGAATAAAATAACATTATCAGACTTACTGGCTTCATAATCTTTAAGCTCCATCAGCGCGTTCTTTAATTTATGCAGACCATCATGAAGAAATAAAACAGCAATAATGAGCATTACCGGATACACCGGAGCAATAAACCGGGTCCATTTTGCGTAGACATATCCATTCGGAATAAAAACTAAAAGAAAACTTACCCGAAGTAGGTTGATATACCGGTTACGCCAGGGCAAAAATAAAAATCCAGCAACGAACAAAATAAAAACGCCTAATCCCAATGTATAGGGAAATATATTGTCGAATTGAAATAAAAACGGAGTGGTTTGAAAAAATT
>CAYXCP010000143.1:0-3290 GCA_964463455.1 uncultured Gammaproteobacteria bacterium | reverse complement strand
TCTCAGACATTATTAGTTGTATACTACTGGTGCACTTCCACTGCGAATTCACCTCATATCATTTCAGTGATATGATATAGCCTATAGTATACACTTTTAAGACCTACTTGTCAAGTATGTATTACAAATTTATATATATGTAAAAATACACTCATTGGAGCGATATTTAGCCTTAAAATTACTCTTTTTATAAGCTAAAATAGATAAAATAATCATATTTTGTCCATTTAATTTGACAAATATATATAACTCAACTTATAATTAACACAATTACTAGTACTGGATCCCGGATCAGGTCCGGGATGACGATCGGAATAAACGTATGTCAAACACACTTCTCACCTCAATCGGTCTCTCAGAAAAAGAGTCTCTCTTGTATGAATTACTCCTCAAAATGGGTGAAAAATCGGTCACCCAGCTTGCAAAACAGGCTGGAGTCAAGCGTGCAACCGCCTACCATATCCTGTATGAGCTTGAAAAGAAGGGGTTAGTGAAGAAGCGTGATATTGGCAAAAAGATCCATTTTCAGCTTGAACCGCCCGATAAACTGCTTCAGGTAGCCGATACAAAGCTAAAAGATTACGAAAGAGCTCGTAAAGAGCTTTCCGACTTTATTCCCGATCTGACAGCTTCTTATATCCTTACCGTGGAAAAGCCCGTTGTTACTACATTCGAAGGCGTACGCGGGCTCAAAGAGATATATATGGATACCTTACGAGATAAACAGCCTGTGTATGCCGTGCTTACAACGGCGACAGTTGAACCTGAGCTGTTTAAATGGCTTACAACATACTATGGAAAGGCACGCGCTAAGGCAGGGATACATGCGAAAGTAATTGTGTCTTCGGGTACGTGGGCTGAAGAATATGAACGAAAAGATGAGGAAGAGCTCCGGGAAACAGTTCAGGTTCCCCATCACCTGTTCCCGTTTAAACATGAAGTTGATATTTATGGAAGTAAAGTAGCTTTTATTAATTACAAAAAAGGTGATCCTCTGGTAGGTGTAGTTATCAACAAAGCAGATATTGCCAAAACCATGAAAGCATGGTTTGATCTCGCATGGAAAGGAGCCGAAACTATATCATCTCCAGCTAAGTAACCTAGAGATATCTCTATTTGATCCCGCGGTAGATATATTTTCCATGTGATGTCGCAACTGATCAGGAGATACTTGCTTTTTCTCTTCTGCAGTTCGCTTGCGTAACCGCCAATACCAGTTTGTATTAACTCGTTTTTCATGGCCTTCGTACTCTTTAGAGTCTATGAGTTCAGCATCAAAACCATTCATAAATGCCCATGCTATAAATTGCTCTTTCATGGGTGCTAGGCGATCAAAGAAATGAACGCCATCTGGACTATCGACAATAGCGCCATCTTCATAGTAATCTATATCCTGTTCTTCTGCAATTTTCTGATAGCGTTCCCGCTCATAGGCATAGTCACCTTTATCAGGATCAGGGATATCGATATATAAATATCCTCCTTCTTTCAAGACACGGTTTGCTTCTGCAAGAAATTTCATAGCTTGTGTCACTGTTGCATTATGAAGTTCAGAACGACCGAGACAATATACATCGGTGAAGCTTTCATCTGCAAATGGCATCCTATGCCACGAACCAACTACAATGGGCGCACCCGTTTCAGGAGCAAGAAGCTTTGCTTCAGACAACACATTCTGTGTAACTTCGGCATGTCGTTGAACGGCATCTATGCCAACTACGGGTATTCCCATCTCCATAAGTCTCTTCATGTGTCGGCCTGTCCCAAAGCCTATATCGAGAACTTTCTTCTGACCAGCTACTTCACTTGTATGTTCAGCGTTTTTTCTAAGCAGGCCCTCCAATTTCTGACGGTCTTCAGCTGATAAATTCTGAAGAAATGTTTCGTCAGGGAGCCGGTGATACATTAATACATATAGGAGCGCTCCTTCATAATCGATAAGAGCTTCGTTAGGTTTATATTTTTCAAACTGCGTCTTGTTATATACTTCTGCGATTTCGGCGAGAGCCTCGTCACTAGGTATGATACCCATCCATCCTTCAATTTTTTCAAACTGCGTGCGGAACTCAGGATGTAGTGCAGTATATTCCTGCAAAATCTGGCGTACCCGCTCGAGACGTATATGGCTCGCAAACATGGTAACAATTCGTTGTGCCTGTTCCTGATTCGTTGCCTGTGCGAATGCATCGATACACCATTGTGGCACATCTGCGTTAAAATCAGCATGAATCACCGTCACCATATGTCGTGTTACACGAAGTTCCTGTGGATCACTGTATTTGTTTTCTGGATCCAGCAATCGGGCAATCAGGTCATCATGAAAGCGACGTGCAAGGTGTAAATGCTGCTCACCTTTATTTCGATCATCGAGAAAAATCACGTTTGAGATCTGCTCTATCGCATCATTACGCACCTGTCTATTATGATTTTGTGTAAACGAATATAATTTCTCAAGAAGTCTCGGCTCTACGATAATGCCACGCTGGTTTGCTCTGGTTCCGGCAAGCCGCCATAATAATAAATCGGTAGCCTGTGCTATCTCGCCTGCAGCAATATGAATAGATATGTCCTGAGTTTGTGTTGCTGTTGTTATATCAGATTCAAACCGTGAAATAATGGTGGGGAGTACTTGTAAGAACCGCGAATAATCATCAGTATCTTCATGCGCCAATTCTTTTAAAAACGCAGCATATGTGACAGTATCCATCCGTTCAGGTTCGACTGATGGAGAAAATTCCTGTATATTATGAACTGATACATCTTCAGACATACTGTTAATTATACGTCATACTTCAAATAACCGTTTGATGACTAACGTATAAGGTGGAGGATGTCTGGCTTTGCCAGACATCCTCCACGGTTTGATAGATACAGACCGCTTATTCAAGACCGAGCAGCTGCCACATGGCAGCCAGGATCGCGAGGTCGCCGCAGTTAGCGACTGCTCGCATGATTTTGGCCTTGCGGTCGAGCATAACTTCATATGTGAGCCCGTCTACGAGCTCACGGAGGAATCTATACCCCTCCTCGTTCGACCACTCCGGCGTGATCACGTCGCCGATGAATAGCCTGCTGAGCAAATGACTTGAATCGACGCGATGCTCGTCTTGTGTGCGACTATCATGCTCACCGTAATTTGCCCCAAAGGTGAGACCTGTTTCGCGCACGCGGTACATTTCCCACCCGTCACATTCAAAGCTAATGGTGGGTGGCTCCGAGGTGTCCAGGTGCAACCCTAGATCCTTTGTCGGCAACTCTAGTGTGAACTTTTTGGCCGGTTTCAGCGAATC
>CAYXCP010000142.1:0-3300 GCA_964463455.1 uncultured Gammaproteobacteria bacterium | reverse complement strand
GTGATGCCCATGAGGGTATGCTCAACATGAATATATTGTTCACCTGTGACGTTTACCCCATATCTAAACAGTAAATCATAATTCTCATATATAGAACCGGCTAAACTGTTTTCGAGCGGAATAATTCCGGCATCACATTGTTCGAGGAATACAGAATCGAATATTTCTTTAAAGGTTTTTTTACCAGTAAATTCATTATTCATACCAAAATACTCAACAGCGGCAAGATATGAAAATGATCCAGGTATTCCAAGATGTGATATATTCATGCTCATATTATAGTACTCCTGATGGTATATAATCACGGCTATTTCTCAGTTTCGTACCTGATGCTTCAGGAGTAACTAAGGAGCGCGTTTTGGCAATCTGTTTTACCATATGTTCTAATTCTAAAAGAGTTATATGTTGTTCTGTATCTGTTTTTGATGTACCTACTTCAACAAGAACACCGTCATACAGATGGCTTCCATCATCAAGTACCATATTCATTGAAGCTATAGTTGCTTCTACTATCTGATGTTTTAATTTCGGTCCATATGAATGACTGGGGTCGAAATATAATTTCGCTCCTGTGATTTTTTTCGTGCGACCCGCTACAGTATGCATCGGCAGATTGCGGTACATCCCTTTACCTGGCACATCAACGCCACGATGTATGAGCACGACATCGCCCGTTCCTTTTTTTGCATAGCTGCTCAAACCAGCCCATGTTTTTTCCATGGTTGTAGTGCCCGTATCTTCGCCGATCCATTTGCCATTTTTGATACCAATATGCCAGCCATTACGCGCCGTGAAAAGAGCCGTTTCCATTACCTGCCAGCCAAGCTGATTGACTGACGGATTCCATGGCATCAGTTTGCCGGCCGGTATCCTGTGTTCATAAGATGGCATCTGAACAGATGGCATCATTATTTCTGTGGCTATAAGCATTCCTGTTTTTGCATGTATCTCTTCCGCGATGCGTGCACTCGGTGTTACAACCATATCTTTTCCTGAACCACCATTGATCATGATGTGCACATTTTGTTGAAGGACATCATAGTCCATTCCCATCCCTTTTCCACTCAGGGAGAGTTCGGTACGTGACTTAAGCCCGACTATGCGTGTGCCGGCAATAGCTCGCTGTTGCTTGCCATTCTGATTTATAACGGTCATCTGTGAGATCTCATGGATCTCTTGTATGTTATTGTCATCAACCGAACAGGGTCCGGCGATGATAGTACAGTGGGACATATAGATGTAAAAAATGATAATAATCTGTCATCCCTCGCCAGTAACTACAGGACGGGGGATCCAGAAACAAAAACCTACCCATACGCCGCCTTCTTTATGTATTTTTAATTGTTGCCGGCGGCATAATGGCCCGTAAGACATGCTTTGCATGTCAACGGGCCATAAAAAAACCCGCCTTGTGGGCGGGTTGGGTATTGTCGTTATCTGGTACTAGAGTTTGCTCATAATACCACCCAACCCGCTAAGCGGGTAAAAAAAGTTAAACCATGACTGGGTGTTATTAATCGCGATACTCATTAAAGTGATGTTACAATAAGTGAAAAGAGTTGTCAAATCTTATCCTTGTTTCTTCTTGCATTGCGAGCTGCATTTATTTGCTCTTGGTGTTTTAAATGATAGTATCGATCATATTGTATCTTCCTTGATCTAGATATCATTTGTTGTACCACCGGTGGCAAATTGCTCGCCGATCTATCAGAGAAAAGTGCAAATGGTAGATCAGTATCAATACCTAAGTATATCCTTAATTTGGATACGACATTTTTCATAGCATCTTTTAATTGCTCTGCTGTTAAATTTTCTGATTCCTCAGCAATTTGTGCATATGTTTTTCCGTTCATAACACCTATAAACACTAGTTTTTCTCTTTTAGTAAAACTATCGGCGGCAAGCTTTAGGCATTCACTTAAAAGAGTATTAACAATAGCTACATGTTCAGTATCTCCGGAGTAAGAATCTACAGATGAAATAGTATCTATGGGTTTGGCATTATCTTCATCATCATTAGTTTCGCCATCCAAGCTTGTAGTCCTGTTTCTAAAATGTGGCGCTAAATCACGTCTTAAATGATTATAAACATATGCCAGCAGGAATGCCCTTTCTGCTGGTTGGTTATCATTATTTATCCATTCACCTTTTTTTTTAAGTTCTAGCAATAATTGTTCAGCTTCATATAGATAATATAATCCGTCATTTATTAATTCGTCATGCGATACACCTTTTCGTTCCGTATCGCCAATTCTTTTATTTACAAGACTTGCAATAACTTCTGTAGGTACTGCGAAATGAGTTGATACTTCTGGCATTGTTGGTATTTTAGGATCTTCTTTACCGTCTATAAGAAGCATCAGATCATCTGAAGATGTTGGCTTATCCGGGTTGCCAAAATCTGCTAATTCTGTACTTGAAAAGCTATACGGTCCGTTAGTAGCTGTTTCATCTTTCATATATGTGTGTAATTTATATAACTAGAGATTATGGATATCTATTTGATATGATAGCATTATACTATATGATACAAGCAGAATGTATATGCTCGAAAAAAACAACTTTCCTCCCAGTGCTTGTATATAAAGACGAAACGGTTTTTAAGCGTTTTGAAGGGAATATGATTGCACGATGTGTGCGATGTGGCATGCTTAAGACATTCGTTCCATCATCAAATAATCAGTTTGATCCCGCGCAAAGCAGAGGAGAGTACTACAAACAGGATAAAGAAAAGTTTAAAAAGATATTTCAGCCTATCGTGAAAGGCATACTTACATATAAAAGCGGAAATAACGTTCTTGATGTCGGATGTTCGTCGGGAATCCTGATGGAAGTTCTTACTGATGCTGGGCTATCGGTTACGGGTATTGAACCGAATAAACATGCTTATGAGATCGCGCAAAAGGAATTCGGCAAACATGTGTATAACAGTTATCTTTCACAGGTAGCTGAAAGACTTCATAAGAAATATGATGTCGTGATCTATAATCATGTCGTGGAACATATACCCGATCCACATGCAGAACTTTCGCTCATAAAAAAAATAATGAAATCCAACGGCATACTCGTCATTGGCGTTCCAAACGCAGATAATATAATCTTCAAAGTACGCAAAAAATTCTGGGAGCCATTAATGCCCAATGAGCATGTATGGCACTTTACGACAATGCATATGGTTAAGCTTCTCAAAGATCATCATTATCAGATTCTCAATGTTTCATTCGAAGACGATAAACGACTCGATTATCCTTTGTTAAAGCGCATATACTTCGGTGTCATGTCTCTCATAAATACGTTTCT
>CAYXCP010000141.1:0-3320 GCA_964463455.1 uncultured Gammaproteobacteria bacterium | reverse complement strand
AAATTATCTCCAAATGGATGCTCAAAACTCTGATTTATGCCTGCGGTGAAACCATCAAGCGACATGGTTATGCCCGTAGATACAAGTTGTTTTGCCATAGCTTATTGTAGCAAACGAAAGATTTGAGTATTTACTTTATTAATGTTCTTTTTAATTCCTGTTTCAATTGCATTCTACCAAAGCCACTTTTTAGAAATCGTTCACGAGCTTTTGCATCCTTTTCATCGATAAAATATTCATAGTGGATGAGTCTTAAAGGTCGTCTATATTTAGTAGATGAAACAGATCCTAATGAATGTTCAGTTATTCTTCTTTTGATATCGGTTGTATAACCTATATAAAGCTTCAAGTCTTTTAAACTTTGTAGTACGTAAACGTAGTATTTATCTTTTGATATGTGAGTCGCGTCTGACGCGACTTTCAAGGTCATCATATGTATAAGTGACAAGTCAAACTTGCCACCTCGTATCCTCGGCTTGAAATAGCGAAGCCGAGTTCGACTCGGTGAGCCGCCAGGGAATCGAACCCTGAACCTACTCGTTAAGAGCGAGTTGCTCTGCCAATTGAGCTAGCGGCCCGAAAATTGCTTCGCAATTTAGCTATTAGCCGATGGCTATTAGCTTATTGCCTATTATTATAATATTTTGATGAAAGATGTGATTTGTTTGACAAGTCGCTCTATTCTATCTTCAATATTTTTATTTTCTACATTATATATCATTTTTATCAAACGTAATATCGAAATGACCTCAAATAACGATTTTTTACTTATAAATAAATATCTCTTAAACTCTACATCGTTTTGCGAAGCGGAACCTTCGGCAATATTGAGAGCTATCGAAGTCGAAGCTCTGCGGAGTTGATCAGATATATTACTTCGTTCTTTTGAAGGCAATTTACCTATTAAATCGTAAACGTCTTTTACCAAAATCATCGAATCTTGCCATATCGCAAGATTTTCAAACTTATACATTCTGCGAATGTACAATTAATGAACAATATTATCAACGTACTATAATCTACACAACTTAGCCAATGGCTATAAGCCATAAGCTAATAGCTCTCCAAATTGCTCTGCAATTTGGAGGTGCCCCTGGAGGGAATCGAACCCCCATCACTGGTTCCGAAGACCAATACTCTATCCATTAAGCTACAGGGGCAGATTGATCTGATACTATTATACCATTCGGCTTCTATTTGAAGTGCTATAATAACTCAGATGGAAAAAAAACCGATACGTCTTAATCTTGGTAGCGGCGATGACTATAAGGACGGTTATATCAACTGTGACTGGCTAAGCGGGATGAAAGCAGACCAGTATTTTGATCTCCAGAGATTCCCCTATCCATTTGAAGAAAGTTCATGTGATGAAGTACTCATGGATAATGTGCTCAATCTTCTTGACGACGTGGTCAGTGTAATCAAAGAAGTACATCGGATCCTCAAACCAGGCGGCTTTTTTAGACTGTATGTACCGTATGCCAAAAGTGACTGGGCTTTTCAATCACTCTATGCGCAGCATTTTTTCACCGAGCGCTCCATGCAGAAATTCAGCGATAAATGGGATCCTCATTATTACCCGAATACCCGCTTTGAACTTATTCAGAATAAACTGTTTTGTAACACAGAAACAACACTCGGCAAACTGCGCAACCTCGTACCCTTTAAACCACTTCTTCGCTATTACTTATTCAATATTTATGATTGTATCTATTTTGAGATGAAGGCGATAAAATAACAGTATATGGCAAATCTCATCCTGTACAGTATCCTTATTTTCGCAGAGCTCCTTTTTTCAATCTGGTGCGTGCTTTACATAGCAGGCCTCATTTATTCTTCGCTTATGGGCGCTCCCTATGTGCCCACTAAAAATAAACTGCTGAAAAAAATTCTTTCTGACGCGGATATAAAAAAAGGAGATCTCTTTATGGATCTTGGGTGTGGTGATGGCCGTATCGTACAATTCGCTGTTGAACACGTTGGTGTGCACGGTGTAGGAGTTGACATTAATCCTGGCCTCATTCAGTGGGCGCGCTTTAAAACGATGCTGAAGCACCTGAAACACTGTGAATTTAAGGTCGGTAATATCCTTAAAACCGATGTCAGCAAAGCAGATGTCATCTATCTCTTTCTGCTCCCTAAGTTCTTGCACACTGTTGTCCCCTATTTAAAAAAGGAATGTAAGAAAGGAACAATAATCATTTCGCATGGATTTGAACTGACTCAGCTGAAAGATAAACTTACGAAGATGAGAAAGGATAAGCCGTTCTATACGTATTATTATCAAATGTAAAAGTAAGGTGTCCCGTCGAGCTAAACTCGACGGGACATGGTAACGCTACTTGCCGAAGGGTGGGATGTACCCATTCGCCGCCAGCAGCGTTAATACAACAGCCGCGGCGAAGATCAGGATTGCGAAAACAGCCAATTGCCATTTCTTCATAGTGTCTCCCTTTCTATTGAGGCTACAGACTCATATTATATCATATACATACAAAATATGCATGTTCTATGCGATAAGTTGACATTACATATACAAATACATATCATAATAATATGGGTAAAAAAACACTCGTATTTTTTGTGGCGTTTATACTCCTTGCCGGTATTAACTACTATGTTGCCGTAAAAGTCATCTACAAATCAGTCAGAGCGCGAAGCAATGAAAAAATCCTTGAGGAAATAGCCGATACACGTGTACAAGCCGCAGAACCTCAGTTTGCACAGGCTTCTGCTCCCCTTGTAATGGGTGCGTATGATAACGAAACAGAGATAACTCCAGGAGATGGTCGCGCCGCTAATCTAAAGGCGTTTTTTAGGAAGCATAATTCACCGCTCTATGACAAAGCAGAATATATCGTTTCGACATCTGATAAGTATTCTCTTGATTATCGTTTGCTGCCCGCAATTGCGATGCAGGAATCTAACTTATGCCGTGTCATTCCTGATAATTCATATAACTGCTGGGGATGGGGTATTTATGGCACTACGGTAACTCGATTTGAGTCATATGAAGAAGCTATAGACACTGTAGCAAAAGGATTAAAGAAAAACTATATAGATAAGGGACTGGTTACTGCCAGTGCTATCATGCAGAAATACACCCCTTCATCAAATGGGAGCTGGGCGCATGGTGTCAACACATTCCTTGAGGCACTCCAGTAATATAGGATGTTATACAAGCAGCGTCGCAAAGAATATAAATTCTACAAATGTAATGAAGAGATACCTGGTATTGCCAGGCATCTCTTCGTGATGGGTTATGCCGAAGGTGGCTTTTGTGTTTTTTTGATTAAGCCTGTTGCGAAACAACGCATTAA
>CAYXCP010000140.1:0-3333 GCA_964463455.1 uncultured Gammaproteobacteria bacterium | reverse complement strand
TATTCCAATAATGTACTGTCACGCCCTGTTAATGCGTTGTTTCGCAACAGGCTTAATAATGATTGGCACAGGCCAACAAAAACAAATGTCCGAATTTTATGAAAAGGTTTTTCAGAAAAAACCTGATATGGTTGACGGTGAATGGACCGGCTGGATGGTAGGCAGTTGTTTCTTCGGCGTGGGTACTCATGACAAAATGGGAGGCATGGCAAAAGACGCGGGTCGTATCATGTTCAATCTTGAAACAAAGGAAGTAAAAGAAGAGTTTGAACGCATTAAAGAACTTGGTGCAAAAGTAGTCGCAGAACCATATGAAATGGGACCGGGACTCATAGCAACATTTGCAGATTCTGATGGGAACTATTTCCAGCTTATGTCACCGTGGGAAGATAAAAAGTGATTAATAAGTGATACAAAAAAAGGTGAGGTACCAGACGGCACCTCCCCTTTTTTGTAGATTTATCTACAACTTACTCTGCGATCTTTTTCTTGCTTGTTTTCTTTTTTGGTTTTACTTCTACTGGAGCTTCAGTTACAACAGGTTCTTCTATTTTAACTGGTGCAGCTTCGACAGTTTTTTTCTGTTTAGGTGCTGGCTGCTCCTTTGGCATCTCTAGCGCTAACTTAGGAAGATTTGCTGGTGTAATGATCTTCAGAATACGATCTAATTTTGCATTGAGTGCTTCATATTGATCTCTGGTTATACCTTGTGAAGATGTATTCCTGTTATCATATGAAGGTTTACTATCATAGCGAGGTCTGTCGAACTCTCTTCGCTCTGGTCGTTCATTTTCAAATGGCTTATTAGTTCTGAAACATTGTGCACAGTACACAGGTCTTGAGCCATTTGGCTTGAAAGGAAGTTCACATTGCTTACCGCACTTACTGCAGATTGCTTTGAAAGATCCTCCTTCGCGTCTTGAAGGTCTGTCTTCTTCGAATTCACGTCTTTTAAAATCGCGTCCACCACCGAATTTGTTATGTTTATTAGAATATCCCATAGCATATTATAACACGTTCTACCAATATATGTTGGTTGTCGTGATAAAATAAAGTATGACAAAAAATATAGCGGTCGAACTAATCCTACAGAACCTGAAAGAAGCTCATATGTATTTTGAGCAAACCATGGAAGGCGTGACAGATGAAGTAGCTGCATTTATGCCACCAGGAAAAGCTAACCCAATTGCAGGGCTTTATGCACATCTTGTATTTTCAGAAGATTTTTTCATAAGCTTTTTCTTCAAGAAATCGAAAGCACTTTTTGATTCTGAATGGAAAGATAAAACAGGAATCAGTGAACTCCAACCTACCGAATGGGAAAAGGCATTTCCTCTGTGGTTAAAATCAGTAAAAGTAGATGTTACCAAAGCCCGCGAATACGCCAAAGCAGTATATAAGGTATCTGAAGAGTATGTTGCCACTCTTACTGATGAAGATCTCATGAAAGAAATTGATATGAGCATGTTCCATATGGGAAATAGAACCATAGGAAATGTACTCAGTAGTATGGTGGTCGGTCATGCTCGCGATATCATGGGGGAAATCTCAGCAATTAAGGGTGTACAGGGACTCAAAGGATATCCATTCTAAACTATGCTCAACCCAAATTTCGTAATAGTGGGTACCCTGATAGGGGCCATAAGCTCTATTTTCTATCTTGTAGATACCGTAAAGGGAAATGTGCAACCTAATCGGGTATCTTTTCTTTTATGGTCAATTGTTCCTTTTATCGCGTTTGCTGCACAAATCAAACAAGGTATAGGTATGGAATCGCTTATGACTTTTAGCGTAGGTTTATTACCACTTCTTATTTTTATTGCTACATTTTTTAATAAGAAAGCTGTTTGGGAAGTATCTCGTTTTGATATGTTTTGTGGCTTACTTTCGTTTCTCGGACTTGTGTTATGGCTTGTTACAAAGGTAGGGAATATCGCAATCGTTTTTAGTATTATAGCCGATATGTTTGCTTCTATTCCTACAGTAGTAAAATCATATAAACACCCTGATACAGAGTCGGCTTGGCCATGGTTAGGTCCTGTTATAGGCGTTTTGTTTACGGTTCTAACACTGAAAGAACTGACTTTCACTAATTCAGGATTTATTATATATATAAGTTTGGTAAATACGCTCATTTTTATTCTAGTGCAGTTTCGTATTGGGGAAAAACTTGCGAAAAAGTGATAGGAGTCACCGTACGTATTAATGGTTTTGATAATATAGAAATATATGAGAAACTTTCACTTCTATAGTTATCTGTGGATCATAATACCCTTTATCGTTCTTGATATATTTATCAAAGCAGTAGCATTGTGGAAATCTGCACGCAATAATCAGGTTTACTGGTTTTCTGCCTTATTTATAGTCAATAGTCTTGGTATTTTACCAGTAATATATCTTCTTTTTTTTCAGAAGAAGAGCAAATCCAAGTAACTTCATCACTGCTATAATGTCTATATGACAACACGAACATATATTGCCTTTTTGCGTGGGATAAATGTAGGTGGTAATAGACTCATTAAAATGGATGATCTCAAAACATCTTTTGAGAAAGTCGGATTTATTAATGTGAGGTCCGTTCTTGCAACAGGAAATATTATTTTTCAATCACAGAACACTGATACAGAAGCACTTACTGCGACTATACAGGAAATACTACTAAAAGACTTCAATCATCCTATTCATGTTATTCTTCTTAGCGATGATCATGTCACAAGACTTATACAAAAGAATCCATTTAAAGGAATTGAGATAACTAAAGATACACGATTATACGTATCATTTCGAACACCTGGGCATCATATATCTTCCCTTCCTATTCCGTATGAATCGCCTGAAAAGGATTTTCAGATATTATCTGTTACGGATGCTGAAATTTGTAGCGTACTTACACTATCACCAGATAGGAATACTACCGACGTAATGAAGATTCTCGAAAAAGAATATGGAAAAACAATAACGACACGTAACTGGAATACAGTAGTGAACATAGGGAAGTTTTTGTAAGAATGATGCCCCCCACCAGCCGATGGGGGGCAGTGGTAATTTTTCTACTTCATGACATATAGAATGACAATCGATAGAAAAATAAGGACAAAAAAGAGTTGTATCGTAGGCGGTCTTCGTTGACCGTGTTTCGGTGCACCCTTTTTCTTTGTGATGTGATGAGCAGGTTTTTTTGTTGATGAGCGTGATGCCGGTTTAGGTGTTTCAGTTTTACTCTTCTGCGCGAGTTCTCTATCCTGCTGCATTTTATGCAGGATATATTTCCGCTCAACCTCGATCTCATTCAGTCGTTCAACTATTGTTATAACCATGCGTGGATTTGTAACT